>CAZDAO010000326.1:0-4782 GCA_964503015.1 uncultured Nocardioides sp.
CGCGACCGAGGCGAGCATCAGCACGCCGGTGCAGTCGCCGGCGGCGTAGATGCCGCGGGCGGTGGTGCGCGAGACCCGGTCGACGGTGATGAAGCCACCGTCGTCGGTCGCCACGCCGGCCTCCTCGAGGCCGAGGTCGGCGGTGTTGGGGATCGAGCCGAGGGCGAGGATGCAGTGGCTTCCGGTGACCGTACGTCCGTCGGTGAGCGTGACGGTCACCTCGTCACCGTCGCGAGTCACCGACTGCATGCGGGACTTCCCGAGGAGGTTCATGCCACGCCGGGTCAGCACCTCCTCCAGCACGGCGGCGGCGTCGGCGTCCTCGCCGGGCAGCACCCGGTCGCGGCTGCTGACCAGCGTGACGTCGATGCCGAGGGAGAGGTAGGCGCTCGCGAACTCGGCGCCGGTGACGCCGGAGCCGACCACGATCAGCTTCTCCGGCACCTCGGTCAGGTCGTAGACCTGCTCCCAGGTGAGGATCCGCTCGCCGTCGGGCTGTGCGCTGGGCAGGGTGCGCGGTGCGGCGCCGGTCGCGACGATGACCGCGTCCGCATGCAGCGTCTCCTCGCCCGACTCCGTGGTGGCGACCACCGTGAGGTCGGGTCCGAGGCGGCCCCGCCCCTTCAGGACGCGTACGCCGTCGCGGTCCAGGCGGGCCGCGATGTCGGACGACTGGTCCGCCGCGAGCTGCGTGACGCGGGCGTTGACGCGGGCCAGGTCGACCGCGATGGAGGTGGCGGCGTCGCCCTCGTGGTCGCGGAAGTTGACCCCCAGCTCCTGGGCGGCCGCCATGTCGGTCATCAGCTCGGAGGTGGCGATGAGCGTCTTGCTCGGCACACAGTCGGTGAGGACCGCGGAGCCGCCCACACCGTCGGTGTCGACGACGCTCACCTCCGCGCCGAGCTGGGCGGCGACGTGGGCGGCCTCGTAGCCGCCCGGGCCGCCGCCGACGATGACGATGTGGTCGGCCATCAGAAGTTGATCATGTGGCCGGCGATGCCGTGGACGGCCTCCTTGACGGCCTCGCTCAGCGTCGGGTGCGCGAAGACGTTGCGGGCGACCTCGTCGGCGGTGAGGTCCCACTTCTGCGCCAGGGTCAGCACCGGCAGCAGCTCGGTGACGCCCGGGCCGATCATGTGGGCGCCGATGATCTCGTTGTGCTCGCCGTCGGCGACGACCTTGACGAAGCCGACCGCCTCGCCGAGGCCCATCGCCTTGCCGTTGGCGGTGAACGGGAACGACGCGGTCTTCACGTCGTAGCCCTTCTCCTTGGCCTGCGCCTCGCTGTAGCCGAAGGAGGCGATCTGCGGGTTGCAGTAGGTCGCGCGGGGGACGAAGTCGTAGTCGACCGGCATGGTCTCCGCGCCGTTGATGGTCTCCGCCGCGACGACACCCATCGCCTCGGCGACGTGGGCGAGCATCATCTTGCCGGTGCAGTCGCCGATGGCGTACACGCCCGGGACGTTGGTGCGCATGTAGTCGTCGATCTCGATCGCGCCGCGCTCGGAGACGGCGACGCCGACGTTCTCGAGGCCGTAGCCCTCGGTGCGCGGGGCGAAGCCGAAGGCCGCGAGGAACTTGTCGGCCTCGAGCACCTGCTCGTCACCGCCGGCGGCCGGGGCGATGGTGACCTTCACGCCGGAGCCGGTGTCCTCGACACCCTTCACGGCGGTGGAGGTCATCACCTTCACGCCGAGCTTCTTGTAGTGCTTGGCGAGCTCCTTGGAGATGTCGGCGTCCTCGGTCGGCACCATCCGGTCGAGGAACTCCACGATCGTGACGTCGACGCCGAAGTTGGCCATCACGTAGGCGAACTCGACGCCGATCGCGCCCGAGCCGCCGATGATGATCGAGCTCGGCAGCTGGTCGGTGAGGATCTGCTCCTCGTAGGTGACGACGTTCTCGCTCAGCTCGACGCCGGGGACCAGGCGGACCGTGGCGCCGGCGGCGATGATCAGGTTGTCGAAGGTGTAGCGGGTTGTCTGCCCGTCCTTGTCCTTGACGTCGACGTCGTTGCGGCCCGCGAGGTTGCCCCAGCCGTCGATCTCGGTGATCTTGTTCTTCTTCATCAGGAAGTGGACGCCCTTGACGATGCCGGCGCTCACGTCGCGGCTGCGCTTGTGGGTCGGGCCGAACGCCATCGTCGCGTCGCCCTCGATGCCGAACTTCGCCTTCTCGTGCTGGAGCGTGTGCGCCAGCTCGGCGTTCTTCAGCAGCGCCTTGGAGGGGATGCAGCCGACGTTGAGGCACACACCTCCCCAGTACTTCTCCTCCACCACGGCCACCTTCTGGCCGAGCTGGGCTGTGCGGATGGCGGCGACGTAGCCACCGGGGCCGGCGCCGAGGACGAGGGTGTCGAAGTGCGTGTCGGTCACGACCCCACCCTAGTTGTCCGGTGCGAGGCGGGCACACCGGGACCGCGGCTCAGTATCGTGTGGCCCGTGACGCTCTACGCCGCCTACGGGACGAACCTCGATCCCGCCCGCATGGGCGAGCGCTGCCCCCACTCGATCCTCCACTCCACGGGCTGGCTCACCGGCTGGCGGCTCACCTTCGGCGGCGAGGAGCACGGCTGGGACGGCGCCTTGTCGACGATCGTCCAGGACCCGTTCGAGCAGGTCTTCGTCGCCGTCTACGACGTCACCCCCGAGGACGAGCGCGCCCTCGACGGCTGGGAGGCCGCCGACAGCGGGCTCTACCGCAAGACCAAGGTCCGCGTGCAGACCATGACCGGGGAGATGGTCGTGTGGGCCTACGTCCTCGACGCCTACGAGGGCGGCCTGCCGTCGGCGTCGTACCTCGGCGTGCTCGCCGACGCGGCCGAGGCCGCGGGCGCCCCGGAGGACTACGTCGCCGCACTGCGCCGTCGCTCCTGCCGCTCGACCGGCCTCTGAGGCGCCCCACCCGACCGACCAGGGGTGTGACCTCGGGCGTCCTCGCGCGTTGGACCAGTGCACGGCGTCCGCTGTTGGACAGGGGTCAGCGGCGGGCGTCGTGGCCGGCACGCCCTCTCCTCTAGAGTTCGCCGCGTGACCCACGCTGCAGCCGCCCCCACCCCCTACGAGCTCGCCGGCTCCGCCGCGCAGCGACTCGCCGAGCTGACCGGCGTGGAGCGCCACGACGTCGCCCTGGTGCTCGGCTCCGGCTGGCTGCCGGCGGTCGACGCGCTCGGCGAGGCCACCGCCGAGATCGACACCACCGACCTCCCCGGCTTCAGCGCTGCGGCGGTCGCCGGACACAGCGGGAAGATCCGCTCGATCCGCAGCGGGGAGAAGAACCTGCTGGTCTTCCTCTCGCGCACCCACTTCTACGAGGGCAAGGGCGTGGCCGCGGTCGTCCACCCGATCCGTACGGCGGCGGCGGCTGGCTGCTCGACCATCGTCCTCACCAACGGCTGCGGCGGCCTCAAGCAGGGCTGGCAGCCGGGCCAGCCCGTGCTGATCTCCGACCACATCAACCTCACCGGGACGAGCCCCATCGTCGGCGCGAACTTCGTCGACCTGACCGACCTCTACAGCCCGCGCCTGCGTGCGTTGTGCAAGGAGGTCGACGAGACCCTCGACGAGGGGGTCTACGTCCAGTTCCCGGGCCCCCACTACGAGACGCCGGCCGAGGTGCGGATGGCCGGGATCCTCGGCGGCCACCTGGTCGGGATGAGCACGACGCTCGAGGCGATCGCCGCCCGCGAGGCCGGCATGGAGGTCCTCGGCATCAGCCTCGTCACCAACCTCGCCGCCGGGCTGAGCGGTGAGCCGCTCAACCACGAGGAGGTCCTCGAGGCCGGCCGGGCCGCGGCGAGCCGGATGGGCGGCCTGCTGAGCCAGGTCGTCGCGCGGATCTGAGGTCCTGGTGATGCGAGTCCTCGTCACGGGCGCGGCCGGCAGCCTCGGTCGGGTCGTCACGGTCGGCCTCGCCGACCGCGGCCACGACGTCGTCGGCCTGGACCTGGTCCCGCCTCCCGACGGGACCACCTTCCCCTGGCACGAGGCGGACTGCGCCGACGCCGACGCCGTCGCCGCGGTGTTCGAGGAGGAACGCCTCGACGCCGTGGTCCACCTCGCCGGGGTGCCCGAGGAGGCATCTCTGCCCGTCGAGCTCACCTCCCACGTCATCACCACGGCGGCCCTGCTCGACGCGATGGTCGCCCACCGCGTGCCGCGCATGGTCTACGCCTCGTCCAACCACGCGGTCGGCCGCACGCCGCGGGCCAAGGGGGTGTTGGGCGAGCACGTCCTCCCGCGCCCCGACACCTACTACGGCGTCGGCAAGGTCGCCGCCGAGGCGCTCATCCGGCTCTTCGTCGACCGGCACGGCATCGACGCGGTCGCCTGCCGGATCGGGTCGTTCCTCGAGGAGCCGACGACCCTGCGCGCGCTGTCCACGTGGCTGTCCCACGACGACGGCGTCCGCATGGTCGAGGCGGCCCTGACCGCGCCCGCCCCCGGTTTCGCCGTGCTCTACGGCATCAGCGCGAACACCCGCGGGTGGTGGGACCTCGAGCCCGGCCGCCGGCTCGGCTACGAGCCGCTCGACGACGCCGAGGAGCACGCCGACAGGGTCGAGCCGCGCCCCGAGGACGAGGCGGAGGCCGCCTACGTGGGTGGCCCCTACGCCACCGCGGACTTCGTCCGGCCCGCGCTCGGCGACTGATCCCATCCTTGACCCCCATCCTTGACTTGGAGCGCACTCCAAGTCGGAGACTGGTGCGGTGACCAGCCTGAGCATCGCCGAGGCCGCCGAGCAGACCGGCCTCACCGCCCACACCCTGCGCTACTACGAGCG
>CAZDAO010000327.1:0-4749 GCA_964503015.1 uncultured Nocardioides sp.
GCACGAAGACCCGGCCGCCGTCGCCCTCGGCGGGGCGGGTGGCGCGCTCCGTGTGCAGCAGCTTGTTGACCCAGCTGGCCGCGAGGTGCGCGGACCCCAGCTTGTTGGCGTAGTACTTCTGCTTCGAGCCCACCACCTCGGCCGGCGGGCGCAGCATCGTCGCGAAGACCGGCGTCGCGCCCGTGCGGATCGCCGCGACCCGCCACAGCCCGAGGAACCAGCTCAGGCGCGGGTCCTTGACGACCAGCTCGGGGTGCTCGGCGAAGTGCGGCTCGAGCCACTCGCTGACGCGGATCCGCGCCGGCTCGCGGCTGCAGATGCGTCCGGTGTCGAACCACGCACTGGGCCGCGAGTCGCTCACCTGGACCAGCGCCTCGGCCAGCCACTCGTCGTGAACGTCGACGACCCACTGCGGCTCACTGAACCCGCGGGGGTTCGAGTCGTCCGGCGGCACCTCCGGGAGCGGGACGTGCATGCCGAGCTTGGACACGATGCCGGCGAGCGTGCTGGTGCCGCTGCGTCCGGCGCCCGCGACGAAGAGGACCTTCCGCGCAACGCCGTCGGGGTTCATCTCGTCGATCGCTCTGGGCTGCTCGGTCACGGCGGGCAGCCTACCGGTGGCTAGAGTCACGGCCCGTGAGGCGTTGGCTGTCCCGGGGACCCCTGATCGGCGTGGTGGTGCCGGTCCACGGCGTGGAGCGGTACCTCGACGAGTGCCTGCGCTCCCTCGTCGCGCAGCGCCACCGCCGCTGGGAGGCCGTGCTCGTCGACGACGGCTCCACCGACCGCAGCGGCGAGATCGCGGACGCGTGGGCGCGGCGCGACCACCGCATCTCGGTCGTCCACCAGGCCAACGCGGGACTGGGCGCGGCGCGCAACGCCGGCCTGGCGCACGTCCGCGGCGACTACCTCGCCTTCCTCGACTCCGACGACCTGCTGCAGCCCACGGCGTTCAGCACCCTCGTCGCCTCGCTGGAGGAGTCGGGGTCGGACTTCGCGACCGGCTCGATCCTCCAGTGGCTGTCGAAGCACAACAGCGACGTCGACGGCCCCTTCCACGAGCCGCCGTGGATGAGGCGTCTCCACCACCCGCCCGCGCGGGGCATCCGGGTCGAGGACCGCCCGGAGATCCTGGGCGACGTCTTCGCCTGGAACAAGCTCTTCCGGCGGTCGTGGTGGGACGCTGCCGGGCTGGCCTGGCCCGAGGGCGTCCGCTACGAGGACCAGCCCACGACGACGCGGGCCTTCCTGGGCGGCACGTTCGACGTGCTCGAGGAGACGACCTACGTGTGGCGGATCCGCGAGGGCTCGATCACCCAGACCCGCGCCTCGACGCAGGACCTCGCCGACCGCTGGGAGACCAAGCGGATGGCGCTGGCGTCGGTCCGCGCGCACGGGGACCCCGAGGTGGAGCGGATCTTCGTCGACCGGGTGCTGGCGGGCGACCTCTGGCGCTACTTCCTGCTCGTCCCCGGGTGCACGCCGGAGTGGTGGCGGCTGCTGCGCTCAGGCGTCCTCGAGCTCTGGGGCACCCGGCTCACCGGCAGCGGGCTGCCTCCGGTGCACCGGCTCGCGGGCTGGCTGGTCGCGGAGGACCGGCGAGCCGACGTCACCGCGCTCATGGAGTGGGTCGCCGACCTGGACGGGCCCGCCCCGCGGGCGCAGGACATCACCACGGGCACCTGGCGGCTGGCGATCCCGCCCTCGGTGCTCGACGAGACCACCGTGGCCCCGGAGGCGTTGGCCCTCCGGGACCACGAGGTCTGAGGTCCTGTCAGCCGAGCAGGCCTTCGGACTCCAGGAACTCCTGGGCCACGTCGGCGGGCTGCTCCCGGTCGACCTGGACGCTGACCAACAGCTGGCCGAGGGTCTCGTTGTCGAGCGCGCCCATCAGGTCGTTGAGCGGGCCCTCGATGTCGGGGTGCTCGTCGAGGAACTCGGTCGACACGGCGGGGATGAGGTTCTGCGCGGGCTGGATGCCCTTGTCGTCCTCGAGCAGGAGCAGGCCCTGCTCCTCCAGGGTGCCGTCGAGCGTGCTGGTCTGCCCCAGCTGCGCCTCCCCGTCGAGCACCGCCTGGAACGTCTCGGTGGAGGCGTAGCCCAGCGGCTCGAGGGTGATGTCGATGCCGTAGGTGTCGACGAGGCCCTTCTCGCAGTCGGTGCGGCCCTTGCAGTCGGGCGCGGCGGCCAGGGTGATCGACTGGCCCTCGAGGCCGGAGAGCTTGGTGACGCCCTCGGCGTCGGAGAACTCCTGGCTGGCGAAGTAGCCGTTGGCGGAGAACGCCTCCGACGGCTCGAGCAGCGTGATCCCCTTCTCCTCCAGCAGCGCGGCACCGGCGTCGATGCTCTCCTGGGCGTCACTGGTCGACAGCGGCTCGGCGTCGGGGCCGTTGGCGTCGGTGTTGAGCTGGTCGATGATGCCGGCGACGTATTCAGGCGCGATCTGGACCGCGTCGGGCATCTCGTTGAGGTAGACCGGGCGGGTGTCGACCAGGCGGGTCTCGACCTCGTAGCCCTCGGCCTCGAGGACCTGCTGGTACATCGCCGTGACGAGCGCGGCCTCGTCGAAGCTCTGGCTGCCGATGACGACGGAGGTGCCCTCGCCACCGCCTCCGCCCGACCCGGAGGTGGGCTCGTCGTTCTCGTCGGCGAGGTCGTCGCCGGCGCACCCGGCGAGCAGCGCGGTGAGCGCGAGACCGGTGACCGCCATCAGCGGACGTCGTACGTGCATGTCGTTCAACCTTCTGTGTCCCGTGGCCTGGCCACGCGTGTCCGGTGATGCGAGCGGGTCCGCTCAGCCCCCGACGGGAGCCTCTGCCACCGTAGTCGAGGGCTCCGACAATCCCTCGTCACGATTCGGTGACGGCGCCCGCGGCATCGGGTCGACGGCACGCTGGAGGGCCGCGGCCGCGAGCTCGAGCACGAGCGCCACCACCGCGACGACCACCGCGCCCGCCATGCCCTGCGCGTAGTCGTTGCGGGCGAAGCCCTCGGTGATGATCCGGCCCAGCCCGGGACCGGCGACGAGGGCGGCGATGGTCGCCGTGGCCCACACCTGCACCAGCGCGAGGCGTACGCCCGAGGCGACCACCGGCAGTGCCAGCG
The DNA here is from genome assembly GCA_964503015.1 of uncultured Nocardioides sp. Lineage (GTDB taxonomy): Bacteria > Actinomycetota > Actinomycetes > Propionibacteriales > Nocardioidaceae > Nocardioides. The sequence goes on from CAZDAO010000327.1 coordinate 3,106, forward strand.
GCAGCTCGACGCGCCGGAAGCGCTGCATCGGCGACATGCCCATGCCGTCGGCCGCCTCCAGCACCTCGGACGGCACCTCGCGCATGGCGACGTAGCCGTTGGTGATCAGCGGCGGGAGCGCGAAGAGCACCAGGGCGATGAGGGTGGCCAGGCCGGCGCGGCCGTAGGGGCCGAAGTCCGCCGACCCCGGCCAGTCGGCCGCGACGAGGAGCGCGAGCAGCGCGAACGTCGGCACCGCGCGCCCGACGTTCGAGATGTTGACCGCCAGGAAGCCGCCGCGACCGAGGTGGCCCAGCCAGAGGGCGAGCGGCAGGCCGATCAGCGCGGCCGCGACCAGGGCGGTGGCCGTGAGGAGCAGCTGCTCCAGCAGCCGCGCGACGAGACCACCGCCACCCGTCCAGCTGTCGGCGTCGAGGAGGTACTGCCAGGTCTCGGCGAAGAGCTCCATCAGCGGGCCCCCGCGGTCCAGGGGGTGAGCAGCCGCTGCAGCCCGACGAGCACCAGATCCAGGACGACCGCGAGCGCCACGCAGAGCACCGCCGCGGTCAGCAGCTCGGCCCGGAAGTCGCGCTGGACGCCGTGGGAGATGAGGTCGCCCAGACCGCCGTAGGCGACCAGGGTGCCCACCGTCGTCAGCGCGATGGTCGAGACCGCTGCGACCCGCATCCCGGCCATCGCCACCGGCAGGGCGAGCGGCATCTCGATCCGGGTCAGCATCCGGGCCCGGCCGTAGCCCAGGCCGCGGGCCGCCTCTCGCACGTCGTCGGGCACCGAGCGCAGGCCGTCGAGCAGCGCACGGACGAGGATGGTGAGCGCGTAGAGCCCGAGCCCGATGACGACGGTCGCGGCGGAGAGCCCGGTGAACGGCACCAGGAGGGGCAGCAGCGCCAGGGACGGCACGGTGTAGAGGCCGGTGCTCAGGCCCAGGACGGCGGACTCCAGCCGCGGCAGCCGACGGGCGAGCAGCGCGAGCGGCACGGCGATGACGACCCCGAGCACCAGCGCGGCGAGGGTGATGGCCACGTGCTCGACGAGGGCGTCGGTGATCTGCTCGTGACGGTCCTCGACGTACTGCCAGCAGAACCACTCGTTGACGAAGCGGCTGTAGCAGCTCGGTCCGGAGTCGGCTGCGGCGAGTAGGGTCACCGCATGGACGCTACCGCCTCGTCGGCGAGCTCGACCTCACCCGCGTCGGCGGGTGCAGACACGATGATCCGGCTCGAGGGCGTGGGCAAGACCTACCCCGACGGCACCGTGGCCGTCCACGAGCTCGACCTCGACGTCGCGCGCGGCGAGATGGTCTGCCTGGTCGGACCCTCCGGGTGCGGCAAGTCGACGACGCTGAAGATGATCAACCGGCTCATCGAGCCGACCACCGGGCGGATCTGGCTCGACGGCCAGGACGTCACCGACGCCGACCCGGTCGAGCTGCGCCGCGGCATCGGCTACGTCATCCAGCAGATCGGGCTCTTCCCGCACCAGCGCATCGAGCAGAACGTGATGACGGTCCCGCTGCTCTACGGCGAGTCGAGGTCGACCGCGCGCGAGCGCGCCCACGAGCTGCTGAGCACCGTCGGCCTCGAGCCGTCCCAGTACGCCCGCAAGTACCCCCCCGAGCTGTCGGGCGGCCAGCGACAGCGGGTC
>CAZDAO010000328.1:0-4741 GCA_964503015.1 uncultured Nocardioides sp.
ACGCGAACACAACGGGTCGGGAACCCACGAGGTCGAGAGTGCCTAACCCTCGGGGGGAGTTGTCAACCTCGGCTCAAACGGCGCGGAGGCGCATCGTGGCCTGCTGGTGCTCCTTCGTCAGCTCGCGGATCACCGACCGATCCTTGGCCGTCTTGACGTTCAACGCGAGTGCATGGATGAACTCGACGGCGGAGTAGCGGGTCCCGGTGCAGGTGCACTCGACGTTGCTCTCGGGCCGCGCTCCATGGATGCCGCACCCTGCGACGAAGGTGAGGTTGTCCATGTCGTAGGCGTCGGCCGCATCCAGGAGCGTGTCCATTATGGGCTCGAGCGCCACGAGCTGGGCGGCGGAGAGCAGGTCGGTCACGCCGTCTCCTCGGTAGCCCCAGCGGAGAGGCGGGACCAGTCTTCGGCGGCAGCATGCCAGTCGGCCAGTTCGACGGCCCAATGCCGTCTGACCCGCTCTGGGGAGCCTCCGATGCCGCACAAGCACTCCCATCGCACGTCGTCGGGATCGGACGGCTTCGAGGATCGGGTCGCCACACCGTGCTCGAAGAACCCGAGAACGCCACCCAGATTGAGAATCTCGCGCTCTAGAGCCGTGATGCGCTGCTGTGTCGGCACGTCCAACGCAGGCGGCGTAGCGGCGCGGGCCTCGGCCTCGGCCAGTTTGCGGTCGCAGTTTTCTAGGGCGCTCACGACCCTATCGACGAGCGATCGCGTTTCCGGGTCCGCCCACTTGTAGACCAAATCCCAGCGTGGCTCAGTCATCGGGGCGTCTCCTCGGTAGCCTGAGCGGGGCGCTCGTCCCCAGCGCACCAACAGTATTCGAGGTCGCCCAGCAGTTCCTTCGCGGCATCCGCCTCCCCTCCCGTCTCAGTCGGTGGCTCGGGCACACTGGCATCGGAGGCGATGGCGTCGGCCGTATGCCGTGGGCCGGTCGCGTTCTCGGCGAGCATGGCCGCGAAGTTCGCGACATCGGCGGCCTCTCGCCAAACGTCGTCGGCTTCAGCCGACCCTTCTTCGAGATAGCCGCCTAGGGCCTGCCGCAACTCCTCGACTTCGGCGTCGAGCCGTCCCAGAAGAAACTCCGGCGCACACTCTTGCCAGTGGAGCTTGCCGCGATTCTCGGCCAGCTTTGTGAGCATGGATTCCGATAACGCGGCGACGAGGCGTCGCTCGTCTTCGGGCGTGCTGGCGCGCAGCCGCTCGGCGGCGCTACGGTCGTTGGGGGTCATCGGGACGCCGCCTTGACCTGGGCTGCGAGCGATCGAACCTCAGCCTCGACGTAACTCCGGTCGCGATAGATGTCGGCGTCGTGCATGGACTCCCACTGCCCGCCACGATCTCGCGCAGCACGAGCCGGCGATAGGTCGCCGAGGTGGGCGCAGTCGAAGCCGAGCCACCAGACCTTGTGAGGACGCCCCGGCTTGGGAACGTGGCACACGCCCGTGGCGGGATCGTCTGATTCGGCGCAGAACGCGGCGTAGGTCAGGCCACCGTGAACGTTGAGCCAGCCATCCTCTCCATCCGTCCGGCAGTTGTCGTAGTCCTGCTCAAAGAACGGGTGGCCGTCGGTGACTCCGACGTAGCCGCACCAGTGGCCGGCTCTTGGCTGGCGCACCATCAGGCAGTCCAGATCGGTCGCCGGGTCGATCCAGTGAATCTTGTCCGGCTCGTCCTGCCACGCGCCCGGACCCCATGCCGACTTGTCGATGGTCGTCCACTCGTTGTGGCTCATCTCTCCCTCGGTGCCTTGTGCTGCGGGGGTCATCGGACCAGCCTCAATCGGTGCGCGAGCCATCGGAGGGTGGCCGGGTGCATCCGTTCCAGGATCGGGACGATGATTCGCAGTCGTCGAACCTCTGCCTCCGGCGGATACTCAGTCGTCATCGAACCCTCCGGTTGTGCTGCGGGGTTGGGGGTGGTCATCGGGCGTCCTCCGGGTTCGCAAGCTCTAGCAGCACGTCGGCGTGGCATGGCTGGTCGAGCGGGCACCAGCAGACGAGATCCTTGCCACGAAGAGGGACGAGTTCGTACGCCACATAGGCGGCCGAAAAGCCCTCGGTCCAGAGAAGGCGGTACTGCTCGACGGCACCTTCAGCAGTGATGACGCCGCCTTCGGCGAACTCCTCGCCAGCGCGCCACATGTTGCCCCACCGACTCGGCCGCCCGACGTACACCGCGCTCTCGGGCATCCGCCAGCCCTTCGTCCGCTGCCGCTGGATGCGCTTCGGACGCCTGACCATTTGTTGACCATTTAGCCCCGTAGCAAGCATCGGTACGGATTGGGACGCATCGGACATCTCGGCCTCGCTCGCTGCGCTGGTTGGTACGGATCGGTACGCATCGGACCCGCTGGTGCGGTCTGCAGGGTCATGCCGCGTCCAGTCCGAGCGGCGTCTGGGCGTGGGCAATAACGATCACCTGCACGCCCTGCTCCACGAGTTGCCTTATCAGGTCGCCAAGGTGTTCCGGGGTCGCGTCCCGCACCAGTTCGGCGGTGATCGTAAAGGCTCGGTCGTCGTTCATGTCGTGGGTGTCACTTTCCCGAACGGCTGAGCCATTCGACACCATCGGCTCGGACAAGTCGCCCACGACCCTGACCCGTGCTGAGTGCTGTCCTTGTCGGGCCACGCCACCGCGTGATACTGAAAGGCCAGGGCGCACAAGAGGGCGGGGGCATCCTCCAGTCGGAACTCTTGCTGCTCCAACCGCTTGACTAGATGGTCGAGGGCGTCAACGTGGACATATCCATTTCCCATGTCGCTTGCCTGAATCTCTGCCAATAGGCGGTTCGTGGGAATCATCATGCCGCCCCCAATCCCAGAGGAGCTTGCGCGTTCCGCTTCATCTGTTGCGTGAGGTATTCGGGGTTCAGGTCAATGAGGATGGCGCGGCGGGAGAGGCGGTTGGCGACCATGCCTACCGTTCCACTGCCGCCGAATGGGTCGAGGATTACAGCGGGAACCTGTGCGTCGATGTCGTGCTCACAGGTCGGCTTCCATCCGGTCGTGAATCGTTCGCGGCGTGGTAGGTGCTTCCAACCGCTCTCTGGCGTTGGAGCAACCGTATTCTCATCGTGCCGACTATCACGCTCAACCCGAACGTACTTTGGCGCGGGCTCGTGCCAGTTTGGGTTGTCGGTCCCGGCGTAAGACGACACAAGTTCTCCCTTGACTTGGTCGCGCACCCAGGGAGCACCGCAGCCGTCCCACGCACATACCCCGCGCTCGCTGCTCCCCGCCTTGATGCACCGCTCGGGCAGCTCGGGCGGGAACACGGCGAAGTGGGATGCGCTATAATCTGGGCATGTACACCTGCCAGACGTGCCAGTGTCAGTTTGAGCGGCGGGATCACGTCGAGCGGAATCCCCCGCGCTACTGCTCTCGGACGTGTGCGGGCGCTGCTCGTCGGGTCCGAGTGGGGCGTCCGTGCCCGGTGTGTGGCGTGGCGGTTCTGGTGAAACCGAATCAGGCTGCTCGGACGCGGCAGACGTTCTGCTCCCGCGCCCACTACGACCAGTGGCAGACGGAGCACCCGGCCCCGACAGCTCGCCCACGTCCTGACCGATGGTCGGACTTGGAGTGTGACTGGTGTGGCTCTCGGTTCCGGCGTCGGACCCTTGACCACCGTCGCTCGTCTGTTGAGTTGGCGTTCTGCTCGCGTGAGCACTTCCAGGCGTGGGCGAGGGTGAACTTCCAGCGGGAAGGGAATCCGGCGTGGACTGGTCGGGACCGGGACTATCGAGGTCCAGGTTGGCGAACAGCCCGTCTGCGGGCATTGGCTCGGGACCGGAACCGTTGCGTGGACTGCGGGACCGCAGACGATCTAGTAGTGCATCATCTCCGTCCGTTCGCAGACTTCGACGGATCGCTCGCAGCGAATGAACTGGACAATCTGGTGACAGTGTGTCGCGGTGACCACCTTCGGCGTCACCGATCTTGACGTTTCCGTAGGGCACGGTGGCGATGTTCCAGACGGAGCGGATGTTGCGGCCCGCTCCCGGCGTGAAGCGTTCGGCCGATCCGTTTCCGCCGTCCACGGCGGTCTGTCGAGCTCCACCCTGCCGGCCGGCGAACCCGTTGCCGCTCGCGTATCCGGCGTCGGCTTCACGGACGGCATCGCTGTCGAAGTAGTACCGCGCCGCCTTCGTCAGCAGGAACAGGTACTCGTGCGCCTTCGTCGGGCGATCGGTGACGGACTCGGGCATCGGGTTCGGCTTGGCCCAGATAATGTCCGAGCGCAGGTACCAGCCATCAGCCTGGAGGGCGAAGGCGACCCGCCACGGGATGCCAACGAGATCCTTGGGCTTGAGGCCGTCGAGCTTCATGCGGTTGGGCTGCGTGCCGATCATGCCCGCACGGATGAACCGCTCGCCCTGATCCCCGCCACCCGGTGCGCGGCCTACCGATCCTCCGCCGGTCGCGTACGAGTCTCCGAGGTTCAGCCAGCACGTCCCGCTCGGCTTGAGGACGCGCCGCACCTCGCTGAACACCGCGACCATGTTGGCGACGTACTCCTCGGGCGTGCGCTCGAGGCCGAGTTGTCCATCCGTCCCGTAGTCGCGCAGGCCCCAATAGGGAGGGCTGGTGACGACGCAATCCACGCTGTCGTCGGGCAGCTCGGCCAGCACTGCGCGGCAATCGCCGCCGTACAGCGTCAGCCAGTCGTCCGCGTAGTACGGCGTCACGCCACCGCCCTCGCCGACGGTGCCGCGGCCAGCGTCTCGTCCAGCTCG
>CAZDAO010000329.1:0-4731 GCA_964503015.1 uncultured Nocardioides sp.
GGGCGGGTGCGGGCGAGCACCGCGCCGGCCCTCGGGTCGAGGGCGAGGTACGGCAGCGCTGCCCCGGGTCGCAGCCGGCGGCCCGTCCCTGCCTGCTGCATGACGACGTACGACTCGCCGTCCGCGGACTTGTGGACGAGGTCTCCGAGGTACGCCCCGACGCTGGCGTCCACCACCATGAGCGGCCTGCGCCACAGGATGTCGCCGTCCGCGCGGTCCAGGGCGACGACGTCGATCTCGTCACCCCGCGCCGCGACGGCGGCGACCAGGACGTCGCCCGCGACGACAGGCGCCTGCAGGACGTCGAGGCGCGTCGACCAGACCGGGGTCGCGGTCGTCGGCGCCGCGCCGAGCACGGTTGCGGGCGCGGTGGCCGTGGTGCCGGCTGTCGGCTCCGGTGCGCCACCATCGCTGCCGCTGGCGCCGCCGGAGCAGCCGGACAGGAGGACGAGCACGACGAGGATCCCGAGAGCTTTCACCCTTCGACGCTAGGGACGCCAGCCGCTCGGCACAGCCCCCGACGAGCAATCTGTGGATGACCGCCGCGCCTGTGGAGGGCCGTTCGCCAACGCGCGCAGCGGCGATCAAGGTCGGGGCATGACCAGAGAACGCTTCGAACCGACCATCCGATCCCAGACCGACCTCGAGGCCGGATGGCGTCACCTCATGGGGCCGTGGTCCTTCGGCGGGCAGTCCGTCTGGATGATGCTCATCGTCGACGACGTCCCGCTGCCCCAGCTGACTGAGATCACGGAGACCGACGAGCCTGACGTCGAGATCACCGCGAACCTGGCCGCCCTCCTGCGGAGGCTCGAGGACGACGTGGTTCCCGGGGCTCGCTTCGCCTTCCTGCTCTCCCGTCGCGGCTCGGGGTTCATCACGGCGCTGGACCGGCGGTGGGCCTCGGCGCTCTACGACGCGGCTCGTGCGGCGGCCGTGTCGTGCGAGGTGGTGCACCTCGCGACGAAGGGAGCGATCCGTCCGATCCCGCCGGACGAGCTCGACGCCCTGGCATCCACGGCGTGAGCCCCTACGCCTGGCTCGCCGCCCGCTCCCGCCGTCGCCCGCGGATCGCGCCGGCGCGCACGTAGACGACGGTGGTCACCACGTTGAGCACGACCGCCGTGGCGACGTACATCGCCAGGTTGAGCCCGGGCACCACATCGGCCGGGAGCGTGTACGCCAGCACCACCCGCGCCACGGCGTCGAGCAGCGTGCCCGCCGCCCAGAGCGCGCTCGACGTACGCCACATCCGGCGGAACCACGCGTCCTCCCGCCAGCGACGCTCCCAGTCACCTACCCAGCCGCCCCGGCCCTCGATCATCGGCTTGGCGAACTGGTAGGCAAGCGGCCGGTCGGCCCACCACAGGCTGGCGAGGAACCAGAAGCCGACGCCGCCGGTGACCAGCGCGTCCTTGGCGAGCAGGAACCGCTCGTCGCCGGGCAGCAGCGAGATCGCGAAGCTCGCGAACAGCAGCACCGTGAAGAACGCCTCGAGCCCGCTCGGCCGGTTGCCGCGCAGCAGCGAGACGCACGCAGGCACTAGCGACAGCACGGCGCCGACGACGAGCGCGGCATAGACGCTGACGCCGACGTGGCGCATCAGGTAGTAGAGCGCGGTCGACCCGATGATGCCGATGACCGGCCGCAGGAGCGTCATGCGTCCGCCCTGGTGGCCCGGTCGAACAGTTCGACCAGCTCGTTGGCGTACGCCGCGCAGTCCAGGTCGGGGTCGGACTGGAGCTGGAAGGGCACGGTCTCCACCGCTCGCTGGATCGTGGTCGCCATGACGTGCAGGTCGAAGTCGCGCATCTCCCTCTGCGCCTGGCCGTCCTGCAGGATCCGCTCGAGGTGGCTGAGGTCGCTCGGCTCCTGCGTCGTCGCACCCCCGGCGCCCGCCATCACGACCTGCAGCAGCGCGGCCATCGGCTCGCGGTGGGTGTCGGAATAGCCGACGACGCCCTCGATGTACGCCCTGAGCCGTCCTCGCGGCGTCTCCTCCGCCATGACCATCGCACCGACGTGCTCGCCGATGCCGGCGACGACGTGCTCCACGAGCGCGGACATCAGCTCGTCCTTGCCGGCGAAGTGGTAGCTGATGAGGCGGGTGCTGGAGAGACCTGCGCGATCGGCGATCCGCTTGAGGGAGGCGCTGGCGAAGCCCTCGCGAGCGATGACCTCGATCGTCGCGTCGAGGATCTGGGCGCGGCGGGCCGTGGATGCCAGCGAGCGTTTGGTTACCTGCACGAGTAAATCTTACGTTGGCCAGGTAACTCCGCGCCAGATCTGCTCGCGTCTCAGCCTCTGCTGAGCCCTCGGTGAACGTCGAGCTGCGCGACATCGGCGGCAGCACGTCCGGCACGCCATCCCTCGCCGTTGCTCGCGCTCGCCGCCCTCCCCCGCGTGTGAGGCACGAGCCGCTCGAACTCCTCCGCCACCCTCTCCTCCTGCGAGCGCAGCACAGGAAGGTGTCCGCCGGCGAGAGCTGTCGACTCGCTGGCTTCCCGTAGACGCTCCCCGATGCGGGACGCGTAGGCGGCGAGGAAGGACTGCCGGAACGACCTCGTCCGAGACACTCCGCCCACCGTGTTCCGGCTGTCCTGACGTGCCATCGCCACGTCCGCCTGGACCAGGAGCGAGGTGGCCAACAGCTCTACTGCGTCGAGGTCTCCTGTCGCGCCCACCAGGACGATGAAGGCGTGTCGTTGCGGGACGGCTGTGCGGCAGCGGTTCGCAGAGGCCACAGCAGCCACCAGGCTCGCCTTCGCGGCGACGTATGGAGCGTCCAGCCACACCCGGCGGACGCACGGAGCACGGGCGTCCGTCGACGCCTCTTCCGCACCCAGCAGTCGCCCCAGTGCATGACGAGTGATCAGCTCCTGGGCCTTGGCGTAGAGCGCCTCCGCCTCATGCTCGGAGTCGGTGGACTCGGCCTTGGCAAGCAGCGCGCGGACCTGCGCGAGCTTGGGGTGCTCCGGCTCAGAAGTGGCACGGCCGCCGGCAACGGCGCCATGGGCGAGCACCGGCGCATGGGTCAGAAGCGCCGCCAGGCCAAGGACGGATGCGAGGTCGTCCGCAGTGCCCACGACCAGCGGCTGCTCCGCGCCGATGGCGTTGACGGCCTCCACCCATGAGTGGTCGCGCCGATGGTGCTCGCGACCCTCGTCGTGCAGCGCGGCGCAGATCGTCGAGAGGTGCCGCAGGCCGAGGTGACGCCTGACGAGCTCAGCCAGGTCTGCGGGTGGCCAGCCCGCCTCGGTCGCGTGGTGGACCAACCGGATCAGGAGGTCGGCCACGACCACGTGGACCAGGTGCGCCGGGTACGGCGAGGTGGAGCGCACGAGGTGTTCGGCCGATGCCGTGAGGTCGTGCTCGTCCATCCTGCGCGCGCCGAGTCGGCGTACAGCAGCATGAACCTTCGCCTCGACGAGCTCGAAGGCCTGCTCGGCATCCCACGCCGATGTGTCGTCCGCGCCTGCCTGGGCCGACGTGTCGGCGCGCGCCTCCTCGCGAGGCCATGTCCTCTGCCTCGCGGCCTTGCGCCTCCGGCTGTTCGCTCCCACCGTTTCGTCTCCTCTGTGGGTCTCGACTCACACGACCCGGAGCCCGCGACTGGACGACCGGCGTCGGGACGACCGTCGACGGTCGCGGTCGATGACCTCCTCGTAGGGCAGCGGCGGATAGTCGAGGTAGCGGGGGTCCGCCTTCCTCAGGACGTGCTGGCCGATGACGTTGTCCGCGACCCGGATCTCGAAGAGCTCCTTGTTGTCGCGGCGACAGCCGACGACGAGGCCGTCGAGGTGGTGGTCGAAGGTGAAGCCCTCGAAGACCTCGAGCCCGGACCTCGAGGCCTCGGCGCCCGGCACCAGGAAGTGTTGGATGAGGTAGTCCAGCCATCGGGTGGGCTCGTAGATCTTCTCCTCGCCGTCGAGCGCGAGGCAGCAGCCCTCCCAGCACGGCACCCACCGGCACCAGATCTGCGGGTGACCCGGCGCCAGGCGATTGCTGCGTTCTGGGTCGTCCGAGCCTTGGTCGGCGTACGGGTTCGGCGAGACGTAGTAGGGACCCTCCTTCCTGTCGTAGTGCCTCGTCAGGCTGAAGGCCGACAGGTAGGCCTGCTCTGCCTCATTGAGGCTGGGCGTGATGTCGATGTGTCCGATGAAGTCCGTCGTGTATCCCATGACGACAGCCAAGGCTGTGCACGTCGTCCATCGCCACGGCGGCTGCTCCGGCCTGTGGAGAACCGCCCATTGCGCATCCCTGTGGATGACTGGGTGCACTCGATCGAGCGGCGCGCAACGCTCACGCCATGACCACAGACACCGACGACGTCCTGGCCCGCTACGAGCTGCGCGACCCGCAGACGCTGCTCGACGAGATCGCAGCGGCGGTCCCCCTCACGGAGGGGCGGGTGTATCTCGTGCTCGTGCACCAGCCCACCACCACGCAACGTCTTCTTGCCCTTCAGGAGCTCACACCCTTGCCTGCCGACATCGACGTGAGGCACCGCGGCCGGTCGGACCTGCTCCACGACCGCGTCTGGAAGCTGGCGATCCCGCCCCGGTCCGATGACTCGGCCTCGATCCTGGTCACGGTCATCGTGCGGTGCGGGATCAACGGGTGGGGAGAGGAGGAGAAGCGCTGGGCCCAGGCATGGCGCTACAGCAACCACAACTCGGCCGCCTTCGACCACGACATCATCGTGGTCACCGAGCACGGCTGGTGCTCGCT
>CAZDAO010000330.1:0-4727 GCA_964503015.1 uncultured Nocardioides sp.
TGTGCAGCGCGTACAGCCCGAGTACGAGTACCCCGACCGCGCTCGCCATCACGACAACCCCTGCGTACATGACTCTCCTCTCGCGTTCAGATCGTCGCCACTGGCTGGCTATGGAGGGGGATCCGTGCTCAGGGGCTTGCCTCGAAGTCCGGGACGGGGCGCTGCTTGGCCCCTTCCTCGGTGGTGGCGGCACCGTTCTTCTCGATGTCCTCGATCAGCCACTTCATCTCGGCGATCTCGATGCGCTGAGCCTTGATGATCTCGTCGGCCAGCTTGCGCACACGCACGTCTTCGATCTCGGACCGCTCGCTGGTGAGGATCGCGATCGAGTGGTGCGGGATCATGCCCTTCATGTAGGACTCGTCCTGCACGAAGGTCTGAGACCGGGACAGCCACAACGCGGAGCCCCCCACCACGAGCGCGGCCACGATGATGGCGACGTTGACCTTGACGTTCTTGTACATCATCCCCCACATGAAGCCGAGCATGATGACCGTCATCGCCGACCCCATGAGGATCGCCATGTAGACCCGCTCCTCACTGAACGTCATGTGCGACCAGGTGAACGCGTTGGTGTAGGTGAGCAGGAACATCGTCACCGTCGACGTGGTGATCATCGCCGCGAAGATGAGGTACATCTTGCGCTCGTGCTTCTTGTGCTCCTCGTGCTCGGAGGACTGGTTCTGATCGGACTTCGTGGTCATGCTGGGACTCCTCTCATCGGGGTACGTATCCACATCGCCGGTTGCGGCACCGGAGCTTGTCGTCGGTGATCCGGCGCAATGGTTCCGCCCGCGTCTACCGGTCGCTGTCGCCTCGGAGCTGACGGAGACGGTCCTGGTACTCCTCGTCGGTGAGCTCGCCACGGGCGTAGCGCTCGTCGAGGATCTCTTGCGCTCGAGTTCTCCCGGTCACCGGTCCAGGCGGTGGCGCACTGCCACTGCCGCGGTTCGTGCCTCCGCCGCTGCCGCGAACCAGCAGCACAACGACGAGAACGATGACCAGGATCATGATCGGCCAGATGAACCACATCCAGCCCATGCCCCCTCCGTTGCCATACATGGGTCTCACCTCTCTTCCATTCCTAGAGCCCCGAGGGCTCCGCTGTGTTTGTCAGTCGGCCGGCCCGGGGCAGTAACCGCCGCGCGGTCAACTGGCCAGAACGGTGCCCATCATTCCCCGGTCCTCGTGGTCGAGGATGTGACAGTGGTAGACGGTCCGACCGCCGAAGTCCTCGAACGCGACCCGGACCTTGACCTGGCTGCGGGCGGGAACGTTCACAACGTCGAGCCAGACCGGCTCAGACAGCTCGCGGCCGTCGACCTCCAGCAGCTGCATCGGCCACACGTGCAGATGGAAGGGATGATCCATCGGGCTGTCATTGCCGATGGTCCACTCCTCCACCGTGTCCATCCCCACCTGCTGGTCGATCCGGTCGGCGTCGAACTCCTCACCGTCGAAGGTGAAGCTCATCGGACTGTCGCCGCCGCCCATCATCCCGCCCATGCCCATCTGGAAGGTGATCGACCGACGACCATCGACGTCATCGTCACGCAGGTCGCGGACAGCCGGGCCCGCGGGGATCTCACCCACGGCTCGGTTGCCGCTCGCGGAAACGCTCAAGCGGGCGAGGGTCACCGGACCGCTACCCCCTGGCCTCGGGCCCCCGCCCATCATCTGGCCCATCATGCCGCCGCGGTCGACCGGCATCGCGGTGAGCTCGCTGCCTCCCTCGGAAAGGTCGACCACCAGGTCGAGCCGGTTCCCGGGGGCGAGCACGACGTCATCCAACGCCGTGTCCCGGGGCAGCCGACCCACGTCGCGGCCAACAACCCGGGCGCGCTGTTCTGGCAGCCTCAGCGCGAGGTAGCGGGCGGTGCAGGCGTTGATGATCCGCCACCGTTCACGCTCCCCCGAGCGGCCCTTGAGGTCCGGCTTGGCGGCACCGTTGACCAGGACGAGCTCACCCTCGCGGCCCATCATCTGCTCCATGGTGGATGGGCTGACCAGCGAGCCGCCGGAGTCCAGGGTGATGTCGGAGACGACCATGACCCGTTCCCGGTCGACGCGGATCTCCTCGTCGTCCTCCACGATGATGGCGCCGTAGAGTCCGCCGAACACCTGGTCCGCGACCGTGCCGTGGTGGTGCGGGTGGTACCAGTACACGCCTGGTGGATGGTTGTCGGGCAACCGATACTCGTAGCGATGCGCCCGGCCCGGTTCGACAGCGACGAACACGTTGTCGCCGTTGCCTTCGGGTGAGACGTGCAGCCCGTGCACGTGCAGGTTCGTGACCCGATCGAGCCGGTTCACCAGCTCCACCCGCAACGTGTCGCCCGGTCGCAGCCGCAACGTGGGACCCGGCACGCCGCCGTTGTAGCCCAGGGTCGTCGCTTCGCGTCCGGCGACCTCGTGCTTGCCCAGCGCAGCCTCCAGCCGTACCTCCAGCAGGCCGCCGGCACTCCGGAGAACCTCGGGCTCGGTGAACAGTTCCCCGGCGACGGGGTCCAGGACCGAGGTGGACAGCTCGCGCCACAGGCCCGTGCCACCAACGACGGTGCCCGCCAGGCCGGCACTGCCGATCGTCAGAGCCGCGCGTCGGCTGATCGGTTTCATGGCCTCTCCTCCCCCAGGACGCGCGACCGGTGCTGGTACTCCTCCGTGCTCAGCTCGCCTGCCGCGTACCGCTCCTCAAGGATCTGTCGGGCACCACCCGTCCCGCTCGGCCGGCCAGGCCGCCCCGAACCGGCTTCGAGGCCTCCGACAAGCACGCGCACCGCCGTCACCACAAGGAGCACGACGCCGAGGACCAGCAACACTCCGTAGAACAACGCGGTCATGGCTGATCAACCTCGGCCCACGGCCGGACACCGGACCTGCGGGACGGGCGTGGCGTCATCCGGCGCCCACCTCGGACCACGTGGCGCCCCCGTCGGTGGACACGAGGACGCCGCCCTCCGTGGCGGCATACCAGCGCGACTCGGTGGCGGTCAGCGCGTGGGGCACGTCCGGGAGTGATCCCACCTCCCGCCAGGAGTCCCCACCGTCATCGCTGCGGTAGACCGAGCCCTCAGGGCCTGCCCCGACCAGCAGGTCCTCGCTGTCCCAGTCCAGGAGCACCAATCGCGGTGCTGACTCCACGAGCTCGGGAGACCCGGAGACCTGGAGTCGGACGAGCGAGCCGCTGCCATCGGTCAGCAGCACAAGATCGGGGTTGCCTGGATGGGCGGCCACGTCGGCGGCGGGCAACTGGCCCAGGTCGCGCCATCGCCTGCCGTCCTCGGTGATCATGAGACGCCCGCTTTGAGAGTCGACCCCGTACACGCGGTCACCGGCCGCCTCGAGCGCGTGGAAGTCCGCCTCGCCTTCCAGCGAGAGCGACCTCCACGTCCGCCCGGTGTCGGTGGACTCGGAGAGTCCGAAGTGCGCGGGTCCGCCGGCGCCCGGCTCGGGGTGACCACTCATCAGGAAGCGGTCCGCGTCGGCGATGGTGAACGACATCGCGTCGAAACGCCCCTCCCCCACACGCTCGAACCCGTCGGCACCGAGGGCGAACACCCCGTGATGACTCGCGACATAGAGCGTGTCGTCCGCCGGGTTCACGTCGAGAGAGTGGATATGGCCGAACTCCTCCCCGGCCGCAGCGGCGTTGGAGGCGGTCGGGTTCTCTGAAGAGCTGCAGGCGGCGAGCAGGGCCGCGGCCGTGGAGAGGCCGACCACCAGAGGGAGACCAGAAGACAGACTCAGCGATTTGCGCGTCGCGCACATGCGAATACTCCAAATGAGATCGAATGACTGGCAGGACTGACGCACCGGACCCATGCGGGTGGTGCGCCGGTGTGCCTGATCAGATCCGGAGTACGGTCAGCTGTCGTTCGAACGGCGGTTGGCAGCCCCGTCACGTCGAGCGCGGCGATGGCCCACGGCACTAGGCGCGGCAGACGCCATCCTCCGTTCCGTGCCGCGGTGGCGAACATCCACAAGCCCAGCGCAAGACCCGGCGTGAGCACCATCAGGCACAGCGCGAGCAACCCCCCGTCATCCGCCGGTGGGGCCTCGTCCCCGGCAGCGACACCCGGGGAGGCGACCACGCCCGCGGCGGTGTCGGTGGTCATCATGATCGTCGGGGCGGCGTGGTGCCCCACGTGCTCGCCGGAGTCCGGCCCGGACGCCAGCCCGTGCATGCCAACGATTCCGAGCGCGACTGCGCACAGGAGGACGACCAGCGGAAGCCGCGTCCTCACGGCTCCCGGAAAGGTGCGGTCGGCAAGAGTCATCGCCTCCTGAGTCTAGGCACAGCCACACCCGGCCGCCAGCCAGGCACCTTGATCCTGCCGCTGTGAGGGCAGGCGGCGCCGCCGGACCCGAGGAGCGATGACGTGCCATCGACACTCGCCCAAAGGAAGACCGCTTGTGACGTCAGCACACATCTCATCCCGACGTTCGCGGGCGGTTCCTGACGCACGCGCTCGCGTCATCGGCCCTCTGACCAGCTTCCACGCGTGGCGCGGGGCCAGGATTTGAACCTGTGGCCTCTGGACCTCCAGCGCGTGCGCGTTCCGCCGCTGGATCCTTTGACCTCACTTGCCGATGTGTGCTCTGACCTGCGCAGACGCGCAAAACCCAGCGCGCCGAATCCAGATCTTCTTGACGCTATGTGCTCAGATCAGACGGCTTGCGCTGACGTTTTCGGGACATAAGCGCGGCGTGGCTCGAATCGCAGTCGG
>CAZDAO010000331.1:0-4709 GCA_964503015.1 uncultured Nocardioides sp.
GGTGGCGTGCCGCGGCCGGTCGAGCAGCACGACGGTGACGTCGTGGCTGGAGAGGCCCTTGGCCTTGGCCACGCGGGCGATGTTCTCCTTCACCGGCATCCGGATGTCGACGACGTCGGCCGCCTCGGGTCCGGTGACCAGCTTCTCCATGTAGAACACCGCACTGGGGTCGTACATCGATCCGCGCGGGGACACCGCGAGCACCGAGATCGCGTTGTTCATGCCCTTGGCGGTGAGGGTGGTGCCGTCGATGGGGTCGACCGCCACGTCGCACTCGGGGCCGGTGCCGTCGCCGACCTCCTCGCCGTTGAACAGCATCGGGGCGTTGTCCTTCTCGCCCTCGCCGATCACCACGGTGCCCCGCATGCCGATCGTGGAGATCATCACCCGCATCGCGTTGACCGCCACGCCGTCGGCGTCGTTCTTGTCGCCACGTCCGACCCAGCGACCGGCGGCCATGGCGGCGGCCTCGGTGACGCGCACCAGCTCCAGGGCGAGGTTGCGATCGGGCTTCGTGGCAGTCATGGCGCGCATGTTATCGGCCGGCCCGGACGGGTCAGCCGCGTGCTCCGTACCTGCTCACCGCCGTCGCCTTGGCCGACAGCCAGACCTCCCGGCCAGGCACCAGGCCGAGCTCGGTGGCTGCGGCCGGGGTCACGTCGGCGAGGAGGTCGGGGGAGGCGTGGACGAGCAGGCGTACGGCATCCCCGTGGGGGGCGAGGGTGCCCACCCGTCCGTGCCAGTGCAGGCGGCTCGACCCCTCCGGCTCGGTCAGGGAGACCACGACCGCGTCGGGGGTGAAGGCCAGCAGGTCCTCGCCGTCGGAGACGAGGTTGAGCCCGACGAGCCGGGCGACGTGGGGCGTTCGGGGCTCCGCGGCGACCTCGCCAGGTGGACCGACCTGGGCCACCCGTCCCTCGTCGAGGACCAGGACCCGGTCGGCGAGGGTGAGCGCGTCGATGGCGTCGTGGGTGACCAGGAGCGCGATCCCGGGGAAGTTGCGCAGGTGGCGGCCGAGCTCGATGCGCAGCGCCATCTGGACCGACACGTCGAGCCCGGTGAACGGTTCGTCGAGGAGCAGGACGTCGGGATCGGTGGCCAGGGCGCGGGCGATCGCGACGCGCTGCGCCTGCCCGCCGGAGAGCTCGCGCGGCTTCCGGTCGGCGAGGTCGGCGATGCCGAACCGCTCCAGCCAGTCACGGGCGACCACCTCGGCGGTCGTCCGCGCCCGGCCGCGGGCGCGCAACCCGAAGGCGACGTTGTCGAGCGCCGTGAGGTGCGGGAACAGGAGCTGGCCCTGGAAGACGAGACCGACGCGGCGCTCGCGCACCGGCAGCCCGAGCAGGTCGGTGCCGCCGAGGAGGGCGGTCCCCTCGACGTCGACGAGGCCGGCGAGCGCGTGGAGCAGGGTGCTCTTGCCGGCGCCGTTGGGGCCGATGACCGCCAGCACCTCCCCGGGCTCGGCGGTGAAGGCCGCGTCGACGCGTCCGGCGACGTGGAGGTCGGCTGCCAGCCGGGCGGTCACGGGGTGCCCAGCCAGTGGTCGCGCAGCGCGACGAGCACGCCGATGGACACGAGCAGCATCACCAGGCTCAGCGACAGGGCGGCGTCCTGGTCGGCCTGCCGGGTGACGTAGATGAGGGTCGGCATCGTCTGGGTGGTGCCCGGGTAGTTGCCGTTGAAGGTGATCGTCGCGCCGAACTCGCCCAGCGACCGCGCCCAGCCCAGCACGGTCCCGGCGACCACGCCGGGCAGCGCCAGCGGGACGGTGACCCGCCGGAACGTCGTCCAGCGGGTGGCGCCGAGCGTCGCGGCGGCGTCGTCGTACCTCGGGTCGGCCGAGCGCAGGGCGCCCTCGATGGCGATCACCACGAACGGCATGGAGACGAACACGTGTGCCAGCACCACGCCGTACGTCGTGAAGGGGAAGGCGAAGCCGGTCCAGTCAAGCAGCGGCTCGCCGACGACCCCGGTGCGCCCGAAGGCGCTCCGCAGCGCCACGCCCGCCACGACCGGCGGGAGCACGAGAGGCACCGTGACGAGTGCCCGGAGGGCGCCGCGCCCGCGGAAGTCGACGCGCGCGAGCAGCCAGGCCAGGGGCAGGCCGAGGAGCAGGCAGCACACGATGGCGACCGTCGAGGTGACCAGCGAGAGGCGGAGCGCGTCGAGCGCGGCGGTCGACGTGAGGTGGCCGGGCAGTGCGCGCCAGCTCGTGCTGGCGACCATCGCCACGAGCGGGACGAGGAGGAGCAGCGTGGCGAGCGCCGCCGGCACCACGAGCAGTGCCGGCGGGCGGCCGAGCCGGTCCCTCACGGGGTCCCGAAGCCGGCGTCGGCGAGGATCGCCCGGCCCTCGTCGGAGGTCACCCACGCGACCCAGTCGGCGGCGAGGTCGGCGTCATCGGCCTGCTCCAGCGTGGTGGCGTCGTAGGAGGTGCGCTGGTCCTCGGCGCCGGGGACCTCGACCGTGTCGACGTCGTCACCGGCGGCGACGGCGTCGGTGGCGTAGACCAGACCGGCGTCGGCCTCGCCCGAGACCACCTTGTCGAGCGTGGCGCGCACGTCCTCCTCGAGGCTCGCCGGCTCGGCCGTGACGCCGTCGGCGGCGAGCACCGCGACGGCAACCTTCCCGCACGGCACCTCGTCGGCGCAGCGGACCCAGGTGGCGCCCTCCAGGTCGTCGAGCGACTCGATGCCGGCGGGGTTGCCCGCAGGCACGACGATCGCCAGCACGTTGGTCGCGAAGGTCTCGACCTCGCCGGCGACGCCCGCGTCCTCCGCGATCGCCATCGACGTCTCGTCGGCGGTGGCGAGCACGTCGCCCGGTGCGCCGTCGGCCGCCTGCTCGGCGAGGTCGGTGCTGGAACCGAAGGAGAAGGTGACGCTGGCGTCGTGCTCCTCCTCGAACGGCGTCGCCAGCTGCTCGAAGACGTCGGTCAGCGACGCGGCCGCGAGCACGGTCAGCTCGGCCGGCTCGTCGTCGCCGGTGCCGCTGGCCGAGCAAGCGGCGAGGGGGAGCAGCACGGCGAGACCCAGGGCTGTCGCGGCGCGCCTCACCGGGGGACCTCCACGACGACGTTGGTCGACTTGACGCTGGCGATGGCGCGCACGCCCGGCTCGAGGCCGAGCTCGTCGGCGGCGTCGCTGCTCATGAGGGACACGACGCGGTAGGGGCCGCAGATCATCTCCACCTGGGCCATCACGTGGTCGCGCTTGACCCGGGTGACGATCCCGCTCATCCGGTTGCGGGCGCTCACCGCGCGGGCGCCGGTGCGGTCCCGCTCGGCCGCCTCGGCGTGCTCGGCCAGGTGCTCGGCGAGCTCGGCGAGGTCCGTGCCGAGGACCGCCGCGCGGCCGTCGGCGGTGTGCGACGGCAGCCGCCCGGCGTCGACCCAGCGGCGTACGGTGTCGTCGCTGACGGCGAGGATCTGTGCCGCTTCCGCGATCCGGTAGATGGTCACGGTTGCAGTATGCCGCACGTGCGGATGATCCGGCGATGATGTGCCGCACTTGCGGTTTCGGCTCCCCGGGCGCGGGACGTGGTGGGCCCGGCTGGGAGAATGAGGCACGTGAGTGAGCAGCCCGGCCGATACACCCGCTCGTTCAGCGGCATGACCGGCGCGCTGATCGTCACCGTGCTGTTCGTGCTGGCGTTCGTGACCTGGCGGGGCCTGTTCCGCGCGGAGACCGACGACACCCCGCGCGCCGTCGACTGGCAGGCGAGCGTGCGGCTCGCCGAGGACGCCGGCTACCGCGCGGTGCACCCGCGCGAGCTGCCCGCCGGCTGGATCGCGACGAGCGTCGACCCGCTGTTCGCGCGCGACGACCCCCGCTGGGGCCTCGGCGTGCTCACCGACGACGGCAAGTTCATCGGCATCCGGCAGGGCGACGCCTCCGTCGACGAGCTGGTGGAGGAGTACGTCGACGAGAAGGCCGACGCCGGCGACGACGCCACCGTCACCTCCGAGATCACCGACACCTGGCAGACCTGGTCCGACGACGGCGGGGACCACGGGTTCTCGACCGAGCTCGACGACGAGGCGCTGCTGGTCTACGGCTCCGCCCCGGTGCCGGACATCGAGACCTACCTGGGCCTGCTGACGCGCTAGTCAGTCGGCGTCGGTGCCCATCGCCTCGTCGAGGCGCTTGCGGGCGCCGTCGAGCCACTCCTGGCAGACCTTCGCCAGTGCCTCACCGCGCTCCCAGAGCGCGAGCGACTCCTCGAGCGTGGTGCCGCCGGCCTCGAGCGTGCGGACCACCTCGACGAGCTCCTCGCGGGCCTCCTCGTAGCTGGGCGGGGTGGCGTCACTCATCGGGGTCCTCCATCAGGGTGGCTGCTTCGATGCGGTCGGTGGTGGCGTGGACCCGGCCGTCGGCCACGCGCACCGAGACGGCGGCGCCGACGGACGCCTGGGCGACGGACGTGACCACGTGGCCGTCGGCGTCCTGGAGCACGGCGTAGCCCCGGCGGAGGGTCGCGAGCGGGGACAACGCCTGGGCTCGCGCACGCTGGTGGCCGATGTCGTCCGCGGCGCGGTCGAGGCGGTGCGAGAGCGTGCGCCGGGCGCGGGCCAGGAGCTCGTCGAGCTCCTCGGAGCGGGCGGCGAGCAGGTTGCGGGGGTCGGCCATCGCGGGCCGGGAACGGACCTGCGCCAGCCACTCCTGCTCGCGCGCGATGCGCTGGGTGATCACCTGGCGCAGCCGGTCGCG
>CAZDAO010000332.1:0-4708 GCA_964503015.1 uncultured Nocardioides sp.
TCGAAGTCACGGCCCTGCGCCACTCGTTGATCACCGACGGTGACCAGCCGGGACGCGAACAGCGGCGGCTCGGCCTCCGCACCGGCGTCCAGCGTGGCGTCGATGTCCCAGTAGCTGGCGCTGCGGAAGGCCATCCGCTCGCGCTCCCGATCGACGACCAGCCGGGTCGCCACCGACTGCACGCGGCCGGCCGACAGCCGCGGCATGACCTTCTTCCACAGCACCGGGGAGACCTCGTAGCCGTAGAGCCGGTCGAGGATCCGGCGGGCCTCCTGGGCCTCGACGAGGTCGTCGTTGATGTCGCGGGGGTTCTCGACCGCGGCGAGGATCGCGGGCTTGGTGATCTCGTGGAAGACCATCCGGTGGACCGGCAGGCCCTTCGGCGGCTTGAGCTCGTCGAGGAGGTGCCAGGCGATCGCCTCTCCCTCACGGTCCTCATCGGTGGCGAGGTAGAGGGCGTCGGCCTCCTTGACCAGCTTCTTCAGCTTGGAGATGTGGCTCTTCTTGTCGCGGGGCACGACGTAGTAGGGCTCGAAGCCGTTGTCGACGTCGACCGCCAGGCGACCCCACGGCTTGTCCTTGATCTTCGCCGGCGTGTCCGCCGCGTTGTTGGGCAGGTCGCGGATGTGTCCGATCGAGGACTCGACGA
Organism: uncultured Nocardioides sp.; assembly: GCA_964503015.1. Classification (GTDB taxonomy): domain Bacteria; phylum Actinomycetota; class Actinomycetes; order Propionibacteriales; family Nocardioidaceae; genus Nocardioides. Next base: position 650 of record CAZDAO010000332.1, read on the forward strand.
CGTAGTCCTGGCCGAGGTACCCGCCGATGGTGCGGGCCTTGGCCGGGGACTCGACGATGACGAGCTTTGCCACGTGTTCTCTGCTCCCTCTTGTTGCTGCCGAGATGTGCTCGGCGCCGCAACGGTAGCGCCACATCGGCAGATGACCACCCCGGGAGGCGGCTCGGCCGGTCTGGACCGCAGTCCGAGGGACCCTGCCGTCAGCCCTCCGAGGGCTTCAACGGATCGTGCCCGAACGACATCAGCATGCGCCGTACGTCGTCGTCGTAGGACTCCGGCTCGGGCTCGTCGCCGCGGATGGTGCGCACCTGCTCCACGACGTGGCGCATCGTGTCGACGTCGTCGGGCGTGAGGTCGGTGCGGCGCTTGGCGAGGATCTGGACGACCTGCTCGCCCACCTCGAGCTCGGGACTGTCGGGCGCGATCGCCGTGCCGCCGTCGGACGCCTCGACGACCATCCAGTCGCCGAGCTCCCGCGAGGTCATGTTGACCACGGCGTGGAACTCCTCCCACAGCTCGTCGCTGACGTGTGACTCGGCCATCAGGTCTCTCCTCCGTCGGTGTCGTGGTGGGGGTGTGGTCCGGGAGTACCCCGTCGGCCGCGATGCACACGGCCGCCGGGTCAGGTCGTGAGGAAGCCTTCGGCGACCAGCTCGCGCACGACCGGGAGGTAGGTCCCCCGCAGCTCGGCCTCGTCACGCTGCAGCAGGGAGCCCAGCGCGCTGAGGAGCTGTCCGACCGTGAGGTCGCCGTCGCACGCGCCGAGGAACGCGGCCTCCACGGTGTCGGCGGTGCGGGCGCGGCGGAAGCCCCGCTGCTGGCGCAGCACGATCGCCTCGGGGTCCTCGGCGCCGGGCCGCCCCACGGTCTCCTGCTGGACGTCCTCGCGGGCGCGCAGCGTGGTGGCCAGCAGGTCGTCGTCGGAGAGCCCGCGGAGGTCGGTGACCGCCTCGCCCCACGCGCGCACGGCGGGCCCGATCGGCTGCTCCACGTCGTAGGGCCACTCCCGGAGGTCGTGGCGCCCTCCCCCACCGCGTCGGACGTTGATCCAGCCGAAGCCGACCCCCTCGATTCCGCTCTCCTCCAGCCACGGCAGCCAGGTGTCGTAGCGGGCGGCGTAGTCCGGGCCGCGGTGGTGGCCGCTGTCCTTGAGCCAGAGCTCGACGTAGGACGCCGGGTCGAGGGTCTCGCGCTGGACGACCAGCGCGTCGCAGTCCTCGCGCAGCCAGGAGGCCAGCCGCTCGTCCCACGGCTGCCCCTCGACGATCGCCCAGTTGGCCAGCACCTGGAGCCAGCCGCCGTCGGTGAGGTGGTCGGGCCCGGTGCGCACGATGTGCTCGACCACCCGGTCGCCGGGCAGGCCCGAGTCGCGGTAGACCAGGCGCTCGCCGGTCGCCGGGGAGATCACGAAGGGCGGGTTGGTGGCGATCAGGTCGAAGCGCTCGCCGGCCACCGGCTCGAAGAACGAGCCGTCGCGGACGTCGACCTCGACCTCGTTGAGGGCGGCGTTGAGCCGGGTCATCCAGAGCGCGCGGGCGTTGACGTCGGTCGCGACGACGCGGGTCGCGTGGCCGGCGAGGTGGAGGGCCTGCACGCCACAGCCCGTGCCGAGGTCCAGGGCGCTGCCGACCGGCTCGCGCATCGTGAGCTCGGCCAGGCTGGTGGACGCGCTGGAGATGCCGAGGACGTGGTCAGGGCCCACCGCCACGGGTGCTCCGTCGAGTCCCGGGGTGAGGTCGGAGACGACCCACAGGTCACGGTCCTCCCCGTCGCCGGTGGCGGCGTAGGGCCGGCAGTCGGTCCGGGCGGCCACCTCGCTCACGCTCTGCTCGAGCAGGCCGGCGTTGCAGAGCCGGTCGACGAGCCCGGGCAGCGCCCGGTCGGCCTCGTCGCGGCTGACGGTGGTCTGCAGCAGGAAGAGCCGGACGAGGGTGTCCAGCGGCCCGCCCGACGTCGTACGACGCAAAGCGGGGAGGGTCTCGTTGCGACCGAGGGCGCGGTGCGCGTCGTCACCGATCGCCTCGGCCACCCGGTCGTAGGTGTAGTCCGCGGCGAGCAGTGCCTCGCGCAGGGGGGCGGCGACGTCGAGCTCGGGGCGCATGGCACCAGCCTCGCAGACGCCGTGCCACGATGACGCGGTGCTCGAGCGACCGGCGGACGTGACCGACGACGAGGTGCTGCGCCTCGTCCGACGCCACTGGGAGCCGCGGGCCGACGCGGTCGAGCACCTCGCGGTCGGGTGGGGTGCCCACCACTGGCGCGTCGACGTGGGCGGTGCGCCGACGCTCTTCGCCACCCTCGACCCGGACCTCCCGCGCCACAGCGCCGCGAGCCTCGAGGGGGCGTACGCCGCTGCGGCCGCGCTCGACCTCGACTTCGTCTGGCCCTCGGTCCGCGGCGACCACGGCGGCTACACCGTGCCGTGCGGCCCGCGGACGGCGAGCGTGACGCGGTGGCTCGAGGGCACCAGGCCCGCCGCATCCGTCCCACACCTGCCGGAGATGCTGGCCGAGCTCCACGCCGCCTCCCCGCCCGCGGGCGCGCCCACGTGGACGAGCGAGATCGACCCCGGCCTGGGCGACCTGCTGCGCGACCTGCTCCAGCAGCCGTGGGACGGACCGCTCGGCCCCGCGGCCCGCGAGCTCGTGGTGGACCAACTGACGCAGGTCGGCGCCTGGGCGCGCGAGCACACCCGGCTGCTCGGCCTCACCGACCCGGCGGCGTACGTCGTCACCCACGGCGAGCCGCACGTCCGCAACCAGTGGGTCGCGGGCGGCCGGACCTACCTCGTCGACTGGGAGTCGCTCAAGCTCGCGCCGCGCGAGCGCGACCTGGCCACGCTGGTGCACGAGGGCCGCGACGTCGACCACGACCCGCAGCTGGTGCGGCTCTTCGACCTCGAGTGGCGGCTCTCGGAGATCTGGTCGTTCGCCCAGTGGCTCCAGGGTCCTCACGTCGGTGACACCGACGACCACACGGCCCTCGGCGGGCTCACCGACGAGCTGACGCGGCCGCACTTCGGCGAGGGCTGAGACGGCCGACGGCCCGCCACCCCCGAGGGAGTGACGGGCCGCCGGTCGAGCGGGTCAGGCGTGGTGCGGGGCGAACGACGACGAGCCGGTGTTGTCGCCGTCGTCGGCGATGGCCACCTCGCGGCGCTTGGAGATGACCACGGCCACCGCGATGATCGCGACCGCGACGAGCGCGATCACGATGCGGAGGGCGTCGTTCTGGTCCTCGCCCACGCTCATCGAGACGACGGCGCTCGCGATCAGCAGCGACACCAGGTTCATCACCTTGATCAGCGGGTTGATGGCGGGGCCGGCGGTGTCCTTGAACGGGTCACCGACCGTGTCGCCGATGACCGTCGCGGCGTGGGCCTCCGAGCCCTTGCCGCCGTGGTGGCCGTCCTCGACCAGCTTCTTGGCGTTGTCCCACGCGCCACCGGCGTTGGCCAGGAACACGGCCATCAGCGTGCCGGCACCGATCGCACCGGCGAGGAAGCCGGCCAGCGGGGCGACGCCGAGGCCGAAGCCGACGGCGATGGGGGCCATCACGGCCAGGATGCCCGGCGTGATCAGCTCGCGCAGCGAGTCGCGGGTGACGATGTCGACGACCTTGCCGTACTCGGGACGACCGGTGCCCTCCATGATCCCGGGGATCTCGCGGAACTGGCGGCGTACCTCGAACACGACCGCACCGGCGGCACGGGCGACGGCATTGATGGCCAGACCGGAGAAGAGGAAGACCACCGCGGCACCGAGCAGCACGCCGACCAGGACGCCCGGGTTGTAGACGAGGAAGTTCAGCGCCGTCACGTCGTCGTCGCTCAGTGCGCCGGCGTCGGCGACCGCCTCCGCGACCGAGGTGGAGTACGAGCCGAACAGCGCCGTCGCGGCGAGCACGGCGGTGGCGATCGCGATGCCCTTGGTGATGGCCTTCGTCGTGTTGCCGACGGCGTCGAGCTCGGTGAGGATCTGCGCACCCTCGGGGCTGACGTCGCCGGACATCTCGGCGATGCCCTGGGCGTTGTCGGAGACCGGACCGAAGGTGTCCATC
>CAZDAO010000333.1:0-4703 GCA_964503015.1 uncultured Nocardioides sp.
ACGACGGCGAGGGGGTCCTCGGCGGTCGCGGCGGCGCGGATCGCCCGGAAGGTGCTCGGCAGTCGTCCGCGTCCGAAGTCGAGGGCGTGGTTGTTGGCCATGCTCGCCACGTCCACCCCGGCAGCACCCAGCGCCGTGAGGGCCCCTGGGCCCGCGGAGAAAGTGAACCGCTTGCCCGGCTCGGGAGCACCGCCGCTGCCGACCGACGTCTCCAGGTTGACGATCGTGAGGTCGGCCGCGGAGAGCGCGGCGGCGGCGGGGGCGAGTGCCACGGCCGGGTCCTGCAGCCGCTGGCGCAGCACGCCCTCGAAGTGCACGTCGCCCGCGAGGGCGATCGTCAGCCGGCGCGCGGTGGGCTGCACGGGCTCGGGGGTGCGCGAGGACGGGACGGCAGACGGGCTGTCGGACGGGTTGTCGGACGGGGCGTGGCTCGTCGTACGTGCGCCGGGGGCATCCGGTCGCGGGGCCGGGGACGAGGTGCACGCGGCCAGCAGCAGCACGAGCCCCGCAGCCGCTGCACCCGTGGTCACCCTCACCCCCATCACCGGATTCTGGCACGCCGTGCACCCCGAAGTGGGTGGACGTCGCCGGGGTGGGAGGTGCCACACTCGGGCCATGAGAACTCGGATCTCACTCGCTGCCCTGTCCGCGCTGACGTTGGTCGCACTGGCCTCACCACCGGCCCACGCGGAGTTCTTCTCGATCGACGACCCGGCCGACGCCAAGGGCTCGCTGACCGACATCACCGGCCTCACGGCCCGGCACGGCAGCGAGAACCTGCTCGTGAAGGTGCGCTTCACCGAGCTGATGCGCACGAGCGCGGCCGGGGTGTCGGTGTTCCTCGACACCGACCGGGAGGCGAAGGGGCCCGAGCTCGTGCTCAGCAGTGGCCTGGGCGACGGGACCGACTACGTCCTCACGGAGGCCGACGGGTGGCGTGGCAGCGACGACCGGGTCAGGTGCGACTACTCCGCACGCCCCAAGTGGGGCCAGGACGTGTTCCGCGTCGTGCTCAGCCGGGAGTGCTTCGACCGGCTCCCGAGCGTGCGGGTGTCGGCGAAGATGGTCGACCAGGCCGACGGCACCACACCGGTCGTCGACTGGGTGCCGAAGCGGCGCCGCTGGACCCTGCCGATCGGCTCGGGCCTCAGCGCCTGAGCGCCTCACTGGTCCACCTCAGGCGGCGGCCACCAGACCGACCGCCACGCCACACAGCAGCAGCCCCACGCCCTGCGGCCCGTGGATGCGCTCGCGCAGCACGACGGCGGCCAGGGCGATCGTCACGGCAGGGTAGAGCGACGTCACCACCGAGGCGATCGTGAGCAGCCCGGTCTGGGTGGCGAGCAGGAACGCGAGCGCCGCAGCCGTGGCGAGCACACCGGCGACCGCGCCCCACGCCTGCGAGGCGTGGTGCGGCACCCAGCGGCCGCCGAGCGCGGCCGCGGTGAGCGCGACGCCGACCACGGCAACCCCCTGCGCGACCGCGAGGGGGGCGAAGCCGGCCGCCTCGGGCACCTGGCCCATCGCGGCGAAGAGCAGTCCGAACCCGAGGCCGGCGAGCACGCCGTCGAGGATCCCGGCAGCGATGTCGCCCGTGCCTCCGGGCTCGCGGCTGACCAGCCAGATGCCGGGCACTGCGGCGAGGATGCCGAGCCACGCCAGTGCCTCCGGACGCTCGCCGGTGGCGACGCCGACGACCACCGGCAGCAAGGCCGCCCCGACCGCCGAGATCGGTGCCACGACGCCCATCCGACCGGCCGCCAGCCCGCGATAGAGGAAGGCGCCGCCGGCGCCGCTGCCGACGCCGGCGAGCGCGCCCCACAGGAGGTCGGCGCGCGTCGGGGCCCCGTCGGTGCTCAGCGCCAGCAGCACCGCACCCGCGAACGCGGCGACGGCGCCGACGAAGGCGACGGGCCACGCCGACGTACGACGCGAGGCGAGGCCACCGACGAAGTCCGAGAGCCCGTAGGCGAGGGCGGCGACGAGGGAGAGCAGGACCGCCATCAGGTGACCACCACGCCGGCGACCCAGGTCGCCGCCGCGAGGGAGGCGGCGACCAGCTCGATCAGGATGGAGACGCCGACGGCCTTGAGGGCGGCGGTCGTGGAGGGCCACGCCTGCGCGGTGCCGACCCGGGCGCGCTCGGCGAGGTAGACCCCGAGCACGAAGCCGAGGAACAACCCGACCACCGGGACGACGAAGAAGCCGACGAACGCGAGCAGCGCGCCCACGAGCAACGTGCGGTTGGGGACGCCGGAGGCCTTGAGCCGGCGGCCCGGGACGAGGTACTTCACAACGGTGCCCGCGGCGAGGAGCGTGGTGGCGACGGCGAAGACGACCCAGCCGGTCGAGGTGCCGATCTCCAGCGCCCACACCAGGATCGCCCCGAGCACCAGCACCTTGCCGGGCAGGACGGGGACGATGATGCCGGCGATGCCTACGGCGATCACGAGGGCGATCAGGATCTCGGTGGCGGTCACGGGGCCAAGCCTCCCAGACCCTCCGGGAGACGCAGAACGGCCCCGGAGAGCGTGTCCGGGGCCGTTCTGGGAAGTCGTGGAGCGGGCTGCTGCTCAGGCCTCGCTGCCTGGTGCGGGCGTGCCCAGCTTGTGGGTCTCGTCGTGGACGTTGGCCGCGATCTCGCGGAGCTTCTCGCCGTGCTCGCGTGCGTGGTGGGCGCAGAACAGCAGCTCGCCGCCGGTCTGGAGCTCCACGCGGAGGTAGGCCTGGGCCCCGCAGCGGTCGCAGCGGTCACCGGCCGTCAGCACGGCCTGGGAGGGTGCGGTGGCAGTGGTCACGTCAGCCTCATTTCTGTTCATCGGTGTCTGGCCCAACGTAGCCAGTGGGGCAAAGATTCCCGCTGGCCCTCGATCGAGAACGTGTGCAGTCAATCACGCGATCTCCTTCCCCGCTGGCGTTGTCCTCAACCGTGGACGTGCCGTTGCAGAAGTGAGACCAACGAATTCTGGTGTGGTGCTGGTTGTGGTGCGCCCCACGCTAGTCCGCCCCGGCTGGCCACGGAGGCAGCGTGCCTCCGTCGACGTACGGCGTGTCGCGGGTAGTGTCGGGTCGTCCCACATCCGTGGTTCGTAGTACCCGTTTCCCTGGATTTCACGTACGACAGGACCTTCGTGGCAGCACCGGCAGACAACACCTACAACGCAGCACACCTCCTGGTCCTCGAGGGCCTCGATGCGGTGCGCAAGCGGCCGGGCATGTACATCGGCTCGACGGACACCCGCGGCCTGATGCACTGCCTGTGGGAGATCATCGACAACGCCGTCGACGAGGCGCTGGCCGGCGTCGCCCACCGCGTCGAGGTCACGCTGCACGACGACGGCTCGGTCGAGGTCTACGACGACGGCCGCGGCATCCCGACCGACAAGGAGCCCAAGACCGGGCTGCCCGGTGTCGAGGTCGTGGCCACCAAGCTCCACGCGGGCGGCAAGTTCGGCGGGGGCTCCTACGTCGCCACCGGCGGCCTGCACGGCGTCGGCCTGTCGGTCGTCAACGCGCTGTCCTCGCGGATGGACATCGACGTCGACCGCTCGCCCAGCCAGCAGGGCATGTCCTTCCAGCGCGGGGTCCCCGGCGTCTTCGACGGCGAGGGTCCCGGAGCGTCGTTCACGCCGCAGTCCGGGCTGACCCGCAAGGGCAAGCGCGTGGCCAAGGGCAGGACCGGCACGCGCATCAGGTTCTGGCCGGACCGCCAGATCTTCACCAAGGACGCCCGCTTCGAGATGGAGGGCCTGCTCGGCCGCGCCCGCCAGACGTCGTACATCGTGCCGGGGCTGGAGCTGGTCATCCGCGACCAGCGCGGCGACACCCCGGTGGAGGAGAAGTTCCGCCACGACGGCGGCATCGCGGAGTTCGTCGACTTCCTGTCCCACGGCGAGCCGGTGACCGACATCCTGCGCCTGCAGGGCACCGACACCTTCACCGAGACGGTGCCGCTGCTCGACGACAAGGGCCACATGACGCCGCAGGAGGTCGAGCGCGAGCTGACCGTCGACGTCGCCGTCCGGTGGGACACGGCGTACGACACCGAGGTGCGCTCGTTCGTCAACGTGATCGCGACGCCCAAGGGCGGCACCCACGTCAGCGGCTTCGAGGCCGCCCTGACCAAGACCTTCAACGACGCGATGCGCGGGGCCAAGGTGCTCAAGGCCGCCGACACCGACGTGATCAAGGACGACGTGCTCGAGGGCCTCACCGCCGTGGTGACGGTCCGCCTGGCCGAGCCGCAGTTCGAGGGCCAGACCAAGGAGATCCTCGGCACGCCCGCGGCGCGCAGCGTGGTGCGCAAGGTGGTGGCCGCCGAGCTCAAGGCGTTCCTCACCTCCACCAAGCGCGCCGAGAAGGCGCAGGCGAAGCTGCTGATGGAGAAGGTGGCCGGCGCCTCGAAGACCCGGCTCGCCGCGCGCCAGCACAAGGAGAACCAGCGCCGCAAGAACGCCTTGGAGTCCTCCGCGCTGCCCGCGAAGCTGTTCGACTGCCGCAGCACCGACACCGAGCGCACCGAGCTGTTCATCGTCGAGGGGGACTCGGCGATGGGCACCGCGAAGGCGGCGCGCAGCAGCGAGTTCCAGGCGCTGCTGCCGATCAGCGGCAAGATCCTCAACGTCCAGAAGGCCTCGGTCGGCGACATGCTGAAGAACGACGAGTGCGCCTACATCATCCAGGTCGTCGGCGCCTGGACGGGG
>CAZDAO010000334.1:0-4692 GCA_964503015.1 uncultured Nocardioides sp.
GGGGCATCAAGACCACGTTCACCGAGGAGACCGAGACGGACCTCTTCGGCGAGCAGGCCGTGCTGTGCGGCGGCGCCGCGGCGCTGGTCATGGCCGGCTTCGAGACGCTGACCGAGGCCGGTTACCAGCCGGAGGTCGCCTACTTCGAGTGCCTGCACGAGCTCAAGCTCATCGTCGACCTGATGTACGAGGGGGGCATCGCCAAGCAGCGCTGGTCGGTCTCCGACACCGCGGAGTTCGGCGACTACGTCTCCGGCCCGCGGGTGATCACCCCGGACGTGAAGAAGAACATGGAGGACGTGCTCGCCGACATCAAGAGCGGCGCGTTCGCCGAGCGCTTCATCACCGACATGGACAACGGCTCCCCGGAGTTCACCGAGTTCCGCAAGAAGGCGGAGGCGCACCCGATCGAGCAGACCGGACGCGAGCTGCGCAAGCTCATGGCCTGGGTGAAGTCGCACGACACCGACTACGTCGAGGGCACCTCCGCCCGCTGACGTCGTCCCGCTGCTGCTCCTGCGGCTCCTCCCGACGACTCGGAGGGGAGCTCGCAGGTGCGGGGCATCGACCTGCGATGTGGCAGGATGCCTGCCCGTGCGAGGCCCTCGATGACCAGTTCCCACGTGCGTCCCGAGGACGACCGGACCAGTGGACGCATCGCTTTCGTGCTGCCCGTCTACAACGAGGCCGCCGGCATCGCGACGTTCCACGAGACCCTGGCCCGTGCCGTCGAGCGGCTGTCAGACTACGAGCTCGCGTTCGTCTACGTCGACGACGGCTCCAGCGACAGCTCGCTCGAGGAGATCCTGCGGCTACGCGACGCGGACTCCCGGGTGGCGGTGATCGGCCTGTCCCGCAACTTCGGGCACCAGATGGCTGTGACAGCCGGGCTCGACGCCGTCGACGCCGACGCCGTGGTGGTGATGGACACAGATCTGCAGGACCCGCCCGCCGTCTGTCTCGAGCTCGTCGAGCGCTGGCAGGCCGGGGCCGACGTGGTCTACGCGCAGCGCCGTACCCGCAACGACACCGTCTTCAAGCGCGCGTCTGCGGACATCTTCTACCGCCTGCTGGCGCGAGCGAGCTCGATCGAGATCCCGCGCAACACCGGCGACTTCCGGCTGATGGACCGCAAGGTCGTCGACGAGATCGGCCGCTACCGCGAGCACAACCGCTTCCTGCGGGGGCTGGTCAGCTACGTCGGCTTCCGCCAGGAGGCTGTGCTGTTCGACCGTGACGCCCGCTACGCCGGCTCCACCGGATACCCGCTGAAGAAGATGATCCGGTTCGCCGGCGACGGGATCTTCTCGTTCTCGACCCTGCCGCTGACCGTGATCAGCAGGGTCGGCTTCATCTTCTCGTTCCTCAGCGTGGTGGGTGCCGTCTACGCGCTGGCCGTGCGGATCCTCACGCCCGAGAACGCCGTGCCGGGATGGGCCTTCCTGGCGATCGTCCTGCTGCTCATCGGCGGCGTTCAGATCACCATGCTGGGCATCCTCGGTGGCTACCTGGGCAGGGTCTACAAGGAAGTCCAGAACCGCCCCCTGTACGCCGTCGCGCTGCGGGCCGGCGACCCTGCAGCCGGCGAGCGGAGCACGTGAGCGCGACCAGGGCGGCGACCGGGCGGGCGGGGTCGTCCCGGCGTGGGCGGGCCCGTCGGTTTGCTCTCGTGGGGATCGTCAACACCGTCATCGACTTCGTCGGCTTCGGCCTGCTCTCGGCCGCCGGGCTGCCGCTGGTGCTCGCGAACTTCCTCTCCACGACGGCCGGGATGACCTTCGGCTTCTTCGCCCACCGCACCTTCTCCTTCCGCTCCGAGCAGCCCTGGCAGAAGACGGCAGTACCGTTCCTCCTCACGACGGCGACGGGCCTGTGGATCGTGCAGCCGGTCGTCATCTGGCTCGTCGGCGAGCTGCTCGTCACCGCCTCGGGCGCGAGCGGTGCGCTGGTGGAGGTCTGGATCCCGAAGGCGTGCGCCATCGGGGTCGCAGTGGTCTGGAACTTCGCGCTCTACCACCTGGTGGTGTTCCCTGCGGCCGGGGACGGCGAGCGCCGATGAGCCGGTGGATGCGCTCGGTGTCGGTGGTGGCGTGCGCGCCGCTGCTGTGGATCCTCATCTGGGTGGTGCTCGCCCCGGTCCTGCCGTCCGACCAGTACTCCCGCGGCGTGGTGCTCGCGCTGGCGGTGGTGTTCCTCCTCGTCACCCTCGGGCTGGTGCTGCTCCTCGAGCGGGTGTCGCCGTGGCTCGAGAGCCACCCGGTCGTGCGTCGCGCGGGCGTGACGGTCGCGGTCGCGGCGGTGTTCGCCACCCAGGTCCGGACCGGCATCGCCATCCGCTTCCCACCCGGATGGGACGCGGGGGTCATGGAGATCCTCGCGCACGGTCTCGCCTACGACTACCTCCCGCCCGAGCGGGCTGTCCTGAGCATTGACCAGTACCCGAACAACGCCCTGCTCACCGCGCTGCTGACGCGGTGGCTGGAGCTGTGCCGGTGGGTCGGCGTGGACGACTACGAGCTGCAGCTCGTGGGGATCAACGCGCTCGTGATGTGCGCGGCGATCGGCGTTGCCTACGGGCTCGCCCGCCGGATCGCCTCGCCCGCCGCTGCCTACGTCACGCTGTTCCTCGCCGGGGCGCTCCTCACCCTGTCGCCGTGGATCGGGGTCGCGTACTCCGACACGCTCGGCATGATCTTCCCGGTGACCATCGCCTGGCTCTACGTCCGGCTCCGGGCCGCGACGGCGCGACCGGTCATGGTCGGGCTCTGGTTCGCCATCGCCCTCGTCGGCAGCCTTGGCTACCAGGTGAAGCCCACGGTCATCTTCGCCGCCGGAGCCGCCGCAGCGGTGTCCCTCATCGGCCTGCGCTGGCGCACGTGGGGCCGCACCGCGCTCACCTGGCGGGCAGTCGTGGCGGTGGCCCTCGCGGGAGGCTTCCTCGCCGGTGGTGCCGCTGGGGCGCGGGTCGTCGACGGGGTGGGCCTCACCCCGACCCCCGGAGCCGAGCAGGTGGCCCTCCCCGCGACGCACTTCCTGATGATGGGGGCGCAGTCGGACAACCTGTGGGGCGCCTACAACGGCGACGACGTCACGCTCACCCGCTCGATCCCGCCGGGGGACGAGCGGTTCGTCCACGGGATCCGCGTCTACCGCCAGCGCGTCAGCGACATGGGAGTGGTCGGCTATGCCACGTTCCTGCACGAGAAGGCCAACTGGACCTTCGGGGACGGGAGCTTCTTTGCCTTCGGCGAGGGCAGCATGCGCGCCAAGCCCATGGCGTGGGCCAGCACCGATCCGCTGAGCAGGTCCGTGCAGCGCTGGATGGGACCCAACGGCCCCCACTTCGGCACGCTCCTCGCCTGGTGGCAGGTCGTCTGGCTCGCCGTGCTGGCACTGGTCGCCGTGCCGGCGGTGTGGTGGCGACGCGAGCTCTTCACCCCGTCGGCCACGATGTTGCGGCTGGGCATCCTGATGCTCACCGGGTTCCTGCTCTTCTTCGAGACCAGGCCGCGCTACCTCTACCTCTACCTGCCCTACTTCTTCGTGCTCGCGGCGGTGAGCGCCGTGGCGCTCGGCGGACTCGTGGCGTCCCGCGGCGCCGCGGCCCGCCGGGGCGACGCCCGCCCGGAGGAGTCGGCGACCTAGCCCTTGCCGGGCCTACGATGCGGGCATGAGTCACACAGCGCCCCCGGCCTCCGGGCTCGAGCAGACCCGCAGGCTCGGCGTCGAGACCACCGGCATCGAGATCATCGAGGAGTCCGAGCGCACGGCCCGGCCCAAGGACCTGTTCTGGCCGTGGTTCGCGGCCAACGTCTCGGTCTTCGGCATCAGCTACGGCTCGTTCGTCCTCGGCTTCGGGATCTCGTTCCGGCAGGCCCTCGTCGTGTCGGTCGTCGGGATCGTCATCTCCTTCGCGCTGTGCGGGATCATCGCGATCGCCGGCAAGCGTGGCTCGGCGCCGACGATGGTGCTCAGCCGGGCGGCGTTCGGCGTCAACGGCCAGAAGGTGCCCGGCGTGATCTCCTGGCTGGTCTCCATCGGCTGGGAGACCTTCCTGGCGATCCTCGCGGTGCTCGCCACCGCGACCATCTTCGACCAGCTCGGCTGGGCGGCCGGCACGACGACCAAGGTGGTCGCCACGCTCGTCGTGGCCGCGCTCATCGTGTCCGCGAGCGTCGCCGGCTACCACGTCATCATGCGGATGCAGTCGGTCCTGACCTGGATCACTGGCATCGCGACGATCGTCTACGTCGGCCTCACCGTCGACGAGGTCGACTGGTCGACGGTCAGCGCCATCCCGGACGGCAGCACCCAGCAGATGGTCGGGGCGCTGGTGATGGTGATGACAGGCTTCGGGCTCGGCTGGATCAACATTGCCGCCGACTGGTCGCGCTACCAGCACCGTGACGCGAAGGGGTCGGCCATCGTCGGCTGGAACACCTTCGGCGGCGCCGTCGCACCGGTCCTGCTCGTCGTCTTCGGACTCCTGCTCGCCGGCTCCTCGCAGCCGTTGTCGGCCGGCATCGTCGCCGACCCGATCGGCACCCTCGGCACCCTGCTGCCGACCTGGTTCCTGGTGCCGTTCCTGCTCGCGGCGATCCTCGCGCTGGTCAGCGGCGCCGTCCTCGGCATCTACTCCTCGGGCCTGACGCTGCTCTCGCTCGGCGTCCGCATCCCTCGACCCGCCGCGGC
>CAZDAO010000335.1:0-4682 GCA_964503015.1 uncultured Nocardioides sp.
CGAGCGCGCCGCCGCCGTTGCCCTCGCCGAGCATCAGGCAGAGCTTGGGGGCGTCGAGGGTCACCAGGTCCGCCAGCGAGCGGGCGAACACGCCGGCCAGCCCGCCGTTCTCCGCGTCGGCCGACAGGGCCGCGCCCTGCGTGTCGATGACGGTGACCAGCGGCAGCCCCAGCTCGGAGGCCAGCCGCATCCCGCGACGCGCCTCACGCAGCGCCTCCGGGCCGAGGGGGTGGTCGGTGGTCTGCCCGCGCCGGTCCTGCCCGAGGAACACGCACGGCGCCTCGCCGAACCGGGCGAGCGCGATGAGCAGCCCGGGGTCGGCCTCGCCCTGCCCGGTCCCGTTGAGCGGTACGACGTCGCTGGCGGCGTAGCGCAGCAGCCGGCGCACCCCGGGCCGGTCCGGGCGCCGCGACCGGGTGACGCAGTCCCACGTGTCGACGTCCGGCACGTCCTCCTGGCCCGGGTCGGCGACCGGCGCGACGCCCTCGCGGGCGGCCATCAGGATCGTCAGCGCGCGGTCGAGGATGTCGGCGATCTCCTCGGGCGGGAGGACCGCGTCGATGATCCCGTGGGCGTAGAGGTTCTCCGAGGTCTGCACGTCGCTGGGGAAGGGCCTGCCGTAGAGCGCCTCGTAGACCCTCGGGCCGAGGAAGCCGACCAGGGCGCCGGGCTCGGCGACGGTCACGTGGCCCAGCGATCCCCACGACGCCATCACCCCGCCGGTGGTGGGGTGGCGCAGGTAGACCAGGTACGGCAGCCCTGCCGTGCGGTGCGCCGCGATCGCGGCGGAGATGCGGACCATCTGGACGAAGGCGGGCGTGCCCTCCTGCATCCGGGTCCCGCCGCTGACCGGGGCGGCGACGAGCGGCAGTCCCTCGCGGGTGGCGCGCTCGATGCCGGCGACGATCCGGTCCGCCGCGGCGCGGCCGATCGAGCCGGCCAGGAAGCCGAACTCGCCCACCAGCACCCCGATGCGCCGACCGTGCATCCGGGCCTCGCCGGTGAGCACGGACTCGTCGACGCCGGACTTCTCGGCGGCGGCGGCCAGCTCGGCGACGTACTCCTCCGCGAGGCCATGGCGGGACGGCGGGGAGTCCCACGAGGACCACGAGCCCGGGTCCAGGACGAGGTCGATGAGGTCGCGCGCGCTGAGTCGTTCGCTCATTGCGCGAGGTTAGGCCATGCCGGGGCGCTCGGGGCCGGCGTCAGGCCTTCGGCACGCCGGGCTGCGGCGTCGTGCGCCCGGTGATCCACGCGTCGAAGAAGGCGGACAGCTCGCGACCGGTCTCCCGCTCCCAGTGCTCGAAGATCTTCTCCCGGGTGACGGACGCGCCGTCGTTCTCCGTCAGCCACGAGCGGGCGATCCGGTAGAACTCGTCGTCCCCGAGCTCCTCGCGCAGCTCGTTCCACATCAGGCCGGGTGTGGTGTAGATGTTCGAGCCGCCGAACTGGCGCGGGTCGTAGTCGCCGGGCGGGCCGTAGGTGTCGCGCAGCCCCTGGTCGGCGGACCGGGCGTTGGCCAGGCTGACGCGCAGCGGCTGGATGTCGTGCTCGTCCTGGTAGGTCCACTGCATCAGCATCGTCATGCCCTCGTTGAGCCAGACGTCGCTCCAGTCGGCGGGCGAGACCTGGTCGCCGTACCACTGGTGGACCAGCTCGTGGGCGATGACGGGCGGGGACAGGACGTAGTCGTTGTTGCCGAGGGTGACCATCGTCTGCGTCTCCATGGCACTCATCGAGTCGGTGACGACCAGGCCCAGGGAGTCGAAGGGGTAGGGGCCGAGCTTCGACTCGATCCAGTCCAGCGTCGCGGCGGCGCCCTGCACCTGGCCGAGGTGCTGCGCCATGCCGCGCGGCGTCCAGTAGTCGACGCGCAGGCCGCCGGCCGTGGTGTTGCTGCTGTGGGCGTAGTCGCCGATGGCCAGCGTGACGAGGTACGACGACGCCGGCTCGGTGAGCTGCCACGAGGTCGTGGTGCCGTCCTCGTCGGTGCTCAGCTCGGTCAGGTGTCCGTTGGAGATGCCGGTCCACGGCGCCGGCGCGTGCACCGTCACGTCGTAGAGCGCCTTGTCGGAGGGCTGGTCGTTGACGGGGTACCACGTGTAGGCGCCGTAGGGCTCCTGCATGGTCCACACCTCGCCGGCGTCGGTGATGGTGAAGCCGGTCGTGGAGAAGTCCTGCCGCGTGGTGGGGGCCGGCGCGGGCTCCGGGGTGCCGGCGTAGTCGACGCCGAGCTGGTAGCGCCGGTCGGCCACGACGGGCGCCTCGACGACGAGGTCCTTGCCCCGCCGGGCGAACCGGACGACCTCGCCGTCGAGGGTGACCTCGGCGACGGTGAGCGCACGGCCGAGGTCGAGCTGGAAGCGCGGCGCCCTGCGGGTCGCGCGGAAGTCGATGACCGCCTCGCCCGTCAGCTCCCGCTCCGTGGGGTCCCAGGTGAGGTCGAGGTCGTAGAGCAGCGCGTCGACGCGGGGGTCGCCGACGTCGGGGTAGACGCTGTCCTCGACCGGCGTCGAGAGCGCGAGGTCGAGGTCCTGCTCGACCGGGTCGGTGACCGGGGCCGGCGAGGTCGGGGCGACGGCGCCCTCGGTCGCGCCGCTCGCGCTCGTCGTCGCGGCGGGCTCGGCGAGCCCGGCGTCGGCGCCCTGCTCGCTCGAGCAGCCGGCGAGGAGGGCCACGACCGCCAGCGCGGCGAGTCGGGTGCGCGGCCCCGCGGGGACTGCTGCCGCAGGCGCAGCCGACCGCCGCCGGAGCGTCATCTGTCGCCCCGGAGCAGCGGCCTCGCGAGCTTGCGGCCGTGGTGGATCTGGGCCTTCACCGTGCCGAGTGGTGCGTCGACCAGCGTGGCGATCTCGTCGTAGGGCAGGCCGTAGACGTCGCGCAGCAGCAGCGGCTCGACGAACTGCGGGTGGTCGCGCTCGATGGTCTCCATGGCCTCGAGGAGGTCGAGGCGGGTGCCGGCGATGACGCTGGTGGTGCGCGGGTCGGGGCGGTCGTGGGCGCCGTCCTCGAAGTCGGTCGGCGTCGCCAGGTTGCGCAGCCGGCGGTACGTCGTCCGGGCGCTGTTGACCGCCACGATGTGCAGCCAGGTGGTGAAGCGGCCACGGCCGCCCCAGCTGCCGATCTTGGTGGCGACGTTGAGCATCGCCTCCTGGCAGGCGTCCTCCGCATCGCCGGAGTAGGGGAGCACCCCGCGGCAGATGTTGAGCACCCGCGGGCGCACCTCTGCCAGCAGCCGCTCCAGCGCGTCGCGGTCGCCCTCCCGGGCGTCCCGGGCCAGTGCGTCGATCTCGTCGGGCGCCAGTGCGGCCCCGTGCTCCCCCGAATAGTCCACCCCTGCACGATAATGCCCGGGTGTCCGCTCCCTCTCGTCTCGGTCGGTACCCGGTGCGCCGGCGCATCGGGTCCGGGGCCTTCGCGACCGTCTGGCTGGCCTACGACGAGCACCTCGACTCGCCGGTCGCCATCAAGGTGCTCGCGGACAACTGGATCGGTGACCTGCACATCCGGCAGCGCTTCCTGGAGGAGGGCCGCTTTCTGCGCAAGGTCGAGTCGCCGCACGTCGTGACCGTCTACGACGCCGGCGAGCTCGCCGACGACCGTCCCTACCTCGTCATGGCCTACGCCGACCAGGGCACGCTCGCCGACCGCCTCGAGCTGTCCGCCCTCGAGCCGGCGCAGGCGCTCACGGTCATCTCCCAGGTCGGCCAGGGGCTCAGCGCGCTGCACGACCGAGGCGTGCTGCACCGCGACATCAAGCCCGCCAACGTGCTGTTCCGCACGATCGAGAACGGCCGCGGCGCCCAGGTCGTGGCGATGGTCGGCGACCTCGGGCTCGGCAAGGCGATGGACATGTCGTCGCGCCTCACGATGGTCGGGGGCACGCCGACCTACGTCGCGCCCGAGCAGGCGCTGGGTGAGGGCCTCGACCCGCGGGCCGACCAGTTCTCCCTCGCCGCGCTCAGCTACTACCTGCTCGCCGGCCGCCAGCCCTACGACCACAAGAGCCTCGCCGCCGCCGAGGACCCCGCACCCCCGCCGGCCATGGACATCGACAACCCCGATGCCGAGGCCGTGGTCCTCCGGGCGCTGTCCAAGGACCGCGACGACCGGTTCCCCGACGTCGCGTCCTTCGTCGGCGAGCTCGTGGAGTCGATGGGCGGCCGGATGGACGAGGCGCCGCAGGCGTGGATGCCGGTGGACCCCGAGCTGACCCAGGGGGGCGCGCGCCCCACGAGCACCGGCATCATCGGCAGCCTCCCCTCGATCCCGGACGCCGTACGCCGCCGCACGTGGCCGTGGGTGGTCGCCGGGGTGCTCGCGCTCGTGATCGGGGGCGGCATCGGCTGGGCGGTCGAGCGGGCCGCCACCACCGACCGCAAGGTCGACGATGCGACGGGCACGATCTCGGTGACCGTGCCGGAGTCGTGGACGACGCAGGTCGACCCCGAGCCGTGGACACCCGCCGATGGCGAGCAGGAGCAACCCT
Organism: uncultured Nocardioides sp.; assembly: GCA_964503015.1. Taxonomy (GTDB): domain Bacteria; phylum Actinomycetota; class Actinomycetes; order Propionibacteriales; family Nocardioidaceae; genus Nocardioides. Next base: position 4,490 of record CAZDAO010000335.1, read on the forward strand.
CGATCGCTGCGGGCTCGGCCGCGGGCTGGAACACCGACGCCGAACCGGCGCCGGGGGTCTTCGTCGGCATCCTCGAGGGCGAGAAGCTGCCGTCCAAGGTGCCTCAGCACCCGGCGTGCGAGGAGGCCCGCAAGCCGGTCTTCGACGAGCGCGACGGCGACCGGTCGATGACGGTCTTCTTCAACGGCTGCCC
>CAZDAO010000336.1:0-4679 GCA_964503015.1 uncultured Nocardioides sp.
ACGAACTCAGGATGACCTCGCCCGCGCATCGTTGCTCAAGGAGGTGGGATTCAAGGGCAACGTAGGTCGCCTCCGGTACGTCGAGTGTGCCGTCCGGTTCCCGCGGACCGCCACCTCCTTCGTGGTGCTGCCTGGGTCGAAAGGCCTCAGGTTGGGGCAGAGCGATTTTTGCGGCGGCCCTCGACACGTGGACGGCCGTCGTGAGGCGCACCTGCGGTGGGCTGGAATGGACATGCCCCCACCCCCGTTGTTTAACGTTACGACATGCGCCCACACCCGGCACCCTCGACTCCCCGCCCAGCCCGCGGCGCGTCCCGTGCCACCTACGCGCCTTACGCTGCGTTCGCCGCGTTCGGGATCTTCTGGGGCGCCTGGGGCGCCGCCCTCCCTGCGCTGCGGACGCAGGCCGGAGTTAGTGAAGGACAACTCGGCACCGCACTGCTCTTCGTCGGCCTCGGGGCACTCCCCACGATGACCGTGACCGGACGCGCGGTAGACCACTTCGGTCTCCGCATCGCAGGGTGGCTTGTGGCGGCACTTGCCACTGCAGGCCTTCTGATTACCACCGTGGGTCACGGTGTGGAGCTCCTGATTGTGGGGATGCTCGTGGTCGGTGCCTCTTCCGGCGCTGCCGACGTGGCGATCAACACCCTGGCTGGACGTGCAGAACATGCCACCGCCAAACCGCTTCTCACCCGCTCTCACGGCCTGTTCTCCGTTGGCGTAGTGGTTGCCAGCCTCTCCACCGGAGCGCTGTTGGGCGCTGGGCTGTCGTTGGTGACGACATTCGTCGTCATCGCCGCAGTGATGGTTGTTCTGGCAGCTGTTGCCCATCAAGCCGCCTCTGAACTGAATGTCCACACCCCAGCTGACGCCTGGACTGGTCCCACGGGGGCGGTGGCGATGCCGCCGAGCGCGGAGTCTTCTGGCCATTCGCGCACTTCTCCTACCGCCATGCTCGATCGACTCCGCCCAACCTCACCGCTGCTCGTCGTGGGGCTGGTGGCTGCCTTGGCCTACGCCATCGAGAACGCCCACCAGAGCTGGGGAGCGGTCATGCTGACTGATGTCCTCAGCGCTTCACCTCAGTTGGCAGCCGTGGCCCCCGCGACCTTTGCGGCTACTGCAGCGATCGCGCGTCTTGCCCTGGCGCCGCTCTCACGTAGCCATCCGACCGCGATGCTTGTCGGCGGAGGCGCGCTGGCAGCGGCAGGCAGCGCGGTACTGGCCTTCGCCCCCTCGATTCCTGTGGCCTTGGCGGGTCTCGTCTTGGCCGCGCTGGGTACTGCGACCCTGTTCCCAACTCTTCTGAGTCGAAGCTTGCGTGGAACCGACCCGTCCCAGCACGGTCGGGCCACCTCGACCGTAGCCGCTACCGCCTACATGGGGTTCCTGCTTGGTCCGGCCTATGTAGGTCTCCTGGCTGAGGCCAGTGGCCTGCGCGGGGCGTTGGTCGGCGTGGCAGCAATCGCGCTCGTGTTCACCGTGGCGGCAGCGCCCATCAGTTCTTGGGCTGCGAAGCGAGCCGAGCGCCAGTGACATCGTGGTAGGAGGTGGCGACGCTCTCACGCTGGCCGACCCCGCCTCTGACCGCCTGTGACTGTTACCGCCAGGCCGCAGGTGTGATCAAGGTGCGTGCGCGCCGGCCTGCGGCGGACACGAGATCCCGACGATGGTGGAATCACCTTGAGCGAGCGGGAACCCCGTCGGCGATGAACGTGCCTGCGAGTCCGCCGTCGACGGCGAGATCTGCTCCGTTGATCCAGATCGATTCGTCCCGCATCAGAAAGCCGACGACCGGACCGAGGTCTTCGGGCCGGCCTGAACGTCCAACCCGCTTGATGTCGTCGCCGACCTTCGCCTGTCCGAGGACCTTGACGAAGTCGTCGAGGATTGCGGTCTCGACCGGTCCGGGGTTGACCGTGTTGACCCGGATGCCGGTCCCTATCCACGTCGTTGCCTGTAATTGCGACCACACGCGGAGTACCTCTTTTGAGTACGGGTACGCGAACGCGTCGTCGACGGGGTGGGCTCGCAGCCACTGCAGCCCTTCGTCGAAGCTAGTCGTCCGTGCGAGCTCGAGGTGCGCAGACAGGCGGTCGCGCCAGTTTGCTGCGGCGAACGCCCCGATGTTGACGACCGATCCGCAACCGGCGAACCGATCGGCTAGGGCGAGTGTGAGCTCACGAACGCCAAGGAAGTTCACCCGCGTGGTGGCCTCTACTCCCGCGACGCCGGATACGCCGGCGACGTTGCAGAGGCCGTGGATGCGCTCGGGCAACTGTTGCACTGCATCTGCTATGGAGGCGGGGTCACCGAGGTCGGCCCCAATGACGGGGAACGCTTCAGCGTCTGATCGCTCTCGGTCGATGCCGATGACGTCGAAGCCGGCGACCGCGGCTGAGTGCGCCACTGCCCGTCCGATGCCTCCGAGCGCGCCGGTCACAACTACCGTCTGGTTGAGGTGCGCCGTCGTCTTCTGCACTGGTGTTGTCTCGTCCGGCGTCATGCGTATGCGCCGTCCGGTTGTACCTGCACGGCTACCTCGCGGCCGGCTTTCGCGGAGGCGTAGCAGGCGTCAACGACGGCGGCCCGGGTCACCGGCGTGTCACCTCGGTGCTCCGACCACTGTCCTGACTTGACCTTGTCGAGGAACTGCACGATGCACTCGCGGTGGCCGCCGTCGGGTGTGTCAGCGAGGTTCATTTCGGTAGGGACGCCTTCGACTTCAGTGAAGACTGACAGCGTGCGATAGGTGTTGTCTGGGGCGTCATCCCATTCGAGTTCGGCGCTGCCTGCTGTCCCGTAGAGCGTCACGTACCGCTTGTCCCGAGGAACCCACAGTGCCCAGCTCGACTCGAGGAGCAGACTTGCACCGCCGCTGAGCCGCAGGTGCGCAGTGGCGAGGTCCTCGACGTCGAAGGCGGGGGCACCGGCAATTGCGTCGGTGCTGACACCCCAGGGGAACCCGCCCTTGCCACGTGGTCCGAATTCGGCGTAAGTCGCTGCGCTCGCTGCCTCGACCTCTGGTTCGCCGAGTAGGAAGAGTGCGATGTCCAGCATGTGCACCCCGAGGTCCATCAAGGTGCCGCCGCCCCCGGTAGCGGCTTGGGTGAACCAGCTGCCGAGCCCGGGGATGCCTTCTCGTCGGAGCCAGCCCGTCTTGGCGTAGTAGATCTTGCCGAGGGCGCCGCTGTCGATCACCTTCTTGAGAGTCTGGATGTCGCCGCGCATCCGGTGGTTGAAGGAGACGTCCAGGACTCGGTCGTTGGCCTTGGCCGCGGCGGCCATGCTGGCGGCGGCCTCTGCGTTTTCAGCCATCGGCTTCTCCGACAGCACGTGCACGCCAGCGTTGAGGGCGCTGATGGCGATCGGGGCGTGCAGGTGGGTGGGCGCTGCGACGCTGACCACGTCCAGATCGGCGGCGGCGATCAGGTCCTCCCAGTCGGTGCACCGGTGTTGCACCGCATACTGGTCGCCGAGTTCGGCCAGATGGGACGTTTCCTTGCCGGCAATGCCGACCAGTTCGACTCCGTCGACATCGTCATAGGCGGCCATGTGTCGCTGCCCTGCCCAACCGAGGCCGATCACTCCCGCACGCAGCACCGCCTGGCCACTCATGCTGACGCCTCGTTCCGATCGAGTGCGTCGTCGAGGACATTCGTGAACCACGGAATCGGGTTGTGGGACACAGCCGGGGGAACGATGTTTGCGCCGACTGCGGGGGCGGCCCACTGAACCCCATTGGCCAATACGCGCCTGACGTCGGGGTGGTTGTAGACGGGGTAGTCCTGATCGCCCGGTGAGAAGTAGAAGATGCGTCCCTTGCCGCGTCGCCAGCAACAGCCCGACCTGAAGACCTCTCCTCCGTTGAAGCTGGAGACGAATACGAGCTCGTCGGGCTGAGGAATGTCGAAGAACTCTCCGTACATCTCTTGCTCGGGGATCACGATGGGTTGCGGTACGCCGGCCGCGATGGCGTGTGTCGGCGACACCGTCCAGACGAGTTCGGTGTCTGCGGCGTTACGCCATGCGAGCGAGCAGGTCGTGCCCATCAACTTCTTGAAGATCTTGGAGAAGTGCCCGGCGTGGAGCACCAGGAGCCCCATGCCGCCGAGCACCCGGTCGTAGACGCGCTCGACGACCTCGTCCGTGACGTCGTCGTGGATCTCGTGTCCCCACCAGGTGAGGACGTCTGTCTGGTCGAGGATCTCCGCGGTCAGCCCGTGCTCAGGCTGGTCCTGAGTGGCGATGCGAACTTGGACGTTCCCGCCCAAGACCTCGGTCAGTCCAGCGGCGATGGCGCCGTGCATCCCCTTGGGGTAGCGCTCGGCCATGGCTTCGCGTTCAGGCTCGTTGCGCTCGTGGAAGTTCTCGCCCCACACGGTGACTCGGATCGGTGAACTCATGCCGTCGACCCTAGTGTGTAACGTTACGATTCAAAACCCCCGTTGGCAGCTTTTCTCCGCAACCGCCGATTCGACCCTGTCGCATCAGCGGTGCGTGGACTCTGGCGTTGAACTGCGGGCGCCCCATCACATATGGCTGGGACGCCACCTGGCCGACTCTGGAGTGGAGCCGAGTGATCGTGCGATGCCCTGTGCCCCCTCGGCGGCCGAAGTCGGAGTGACGTCCAGCAGAGTGGTGTACGGCTCCCCGGTGAGCGTGTCGCTGTAGAA
>CAZDAO010000337.1:0-4672 GCA_964503015.1 uncultured Nocardioides sp.
GCCGGGCGCCGTGGGGAGCGTGCGCTGCGCGCTGAAGGTGGTCCTCGTGCATCGGTGCAGTAGGGTGGGTCGCGTTGAAGGGTCGGCTCCGGCCGTCCTGGCTGCGCACGATGCGCGGCTCGTATCTCATGCTTCTGGTCTTCGGTTCGCTGGACATCAGCTCAGTTGGATGTCTTCAGCGCCGCTGGGCGGCACGTCGTCCCCAGCACAGAACAGAGGAAAAGATCATGGCTCAGGGCACCGTCAAGTGGTTCAACGCTGACAAGGGCTTCGGCTTCATCGCGCAGGACGGTGGCGGCGAGGACGTGTTCGTCCACTTCTCCGCCATCCAGACCAACGGCTACAAGTCCCTCGACGAGAACCAGAAGGTCGAGTTCGACGTCACGGCCGGCCCCAAGGGCCCGCAGGCCGAGAACGTCCGCTCCATCTGACGTACGTCTCCCGAACGGCCCCGACCGCACTGCGGTCGGGGCCGTTCGCGCGTCCGGGCTCCCCTGACTGCCCGATCCGTCATCCGAACCCGCACCCACGCGGTCGGCTCCGCATGACGGACCCGTTCCGGGCCCCGATCTGTCATCCGAACCCGCACCCACGCGGTCGGCTCCGCATGACGGACCCGGGCCGGGCGACGGATCAGAGCCGCGACGCCGCGCGGACCAGCCCGGCGACCCCGACCGAGGTGCAGTGTGGCGGCCAGGCGATGACGGTGGTCACCTGCGGTGCGTCGCTCAGCAGTAGGAGGCGGTGGAGAAGCTGCGCGCCGAGGGGCTCGACGTGTTCGGCGTCGCGCTCGACGTCACCGACGACGACAGCGTCGCGGCGGCCGCGGCCCGGCTCGAGGAGCTCGGCGGGCTCGACGTCCTCGTCAACAACGCCGGCATCACCGGCGGGATGCCGCAGGAGCCGTCGCAGGTCACCGCTGAGCAGGTCCTCGGCGTCGTCGACGTCAACGTCCTCGGCGTCATCCGGGTCACCAACGCGATGCTCCCGATGCTCCGGCGCGCCACCTCACCCCGCATCGTCAACGTGTCGAGCACCGTGGGCTCCCTCGGCCTGCAGACCGCAGGAGGAGCCGGTCGGACCGCTCTCAGGCGCCTACTCCCCCACCAAGACCTACCTCAACGCCCTCACCGTCCAGTACGCCAAGGAGCTCGACGTCGAGGGCATCCTCGTCAATGCGGGCTGCCCGGGCTACGTCGCCACCGACCTCAACGGCCACCGGGGCACGCGCACGCCCGAGCAGGGCGCCGCGGTCTTCCTCGACCTCGCGACGCTGCCCGACGACGGGCCGACCGGGACGTTCTCCGACGAGACGGGCGTCCAGCCCTGGTGAGGTGACCCGACGGGTGTGCCGCGCCTTGCGCTGCCCCGGTAGGAAGGCACCCATGCGCATCTTCTTCACCGGTGGCAGCGGCAAGGCCGGCCGGCACGTCGCCCCCTACCTCGCCCAGCAGGGTCACCAGGTCACCAACGCCGACCTCGTCCCGCTCGACCACCCCGACGTCCACGACCTGCGGGTCGACCTCACCGACGGCGGCGAGGTCTACTCGGCGCTCGCGGGTCTCGCCACGTTCGACGAGCTCGACCTGCCCGAGAAGCCGTCGTACGACGCCGTCGTGCACTTCGCCGCGGTGCCGGCGATCCTGCGCGTGCCCGACGCCGCGACCTACGCCACCAACGTGCTCAGCACCTACCACGTGCTCGAGGCCGCGACCCGTCTCGGCATCCGCAAGGTCGTCTTCGCCTCCTCGGAGACGACGTACGGCGTGTGCTTCGCGCAGGGCGAGCGCAAGCCGCTCTACCTGCCGGTCGACGAGGACCACCCGACGGTGCCCGAGGACTCCTACGCGATGTCCAAGGTCGCCAACGAGGTGACGGCGCGGTCGTTCCAGGCCCGCACGGGTGCGGACGTCTACGGACTGCGGATCAACAACGTCATCGAGCCCCACGAGTACGAGGAGCTGTTCCCCGCGTTCCTCGAGGACCCGGCGCTGCGGCGGCGCAACATCTTCGCCTACATCGACGTGCGCGACCTCGGCCAGATGGTGCAGCGCTGCCTCGAGACCGACGGCCTGGGCTACGAGGTCTTCAACGTCGCCAACGCCGACATGTCGGTGGCGGCGACGACGCAGGAGGTCGTCGAGCGCTTCTACGACGGCGTCGAGGTGCGGCGCGAGATGGCCGCGGACGAGACGTTCTACGCCATCGACAAGGCCCGCTCGCTCGTCGGCTTCGCGCCCGAGCACTCGTGGCGCGACGTGCTGGGTGGCCCGCGTGCCTCCTGAGGCGGAGCCGCGGGTGCCGGTGACCTACGACCGCCACGACCACGTCACGGGGCCGTTCCTCCACGGCACGAAGGCGCAGGTCCAGCCCGGCGAGGAGCTGGTGCCCGGCTGGTCCTCGAACTTCGAGGAGGGGCGGGTGATAAACCACATCTACTTCACGACCCTCGAGAGCACCGCTGCCTGGGGAGCCCAGCTCTCGGCCGCGCTCGCGGGCCTGGACTCGCGGGGCCACGTCTACGCCGTCGAGCCGGTCGGCCCGTTCGAGGACGACCCCAACGTGACGGACAAGCGCTTCCCCGGCAACCCCACGGAGTCCTACCGCACCCGACACCCCTTGCGGGTGCTCCACGAGGTCACCGACTGGACGCCGCACCCGCCCGAGGCGCTGCAGGCCATGCTCGAAAGCCTCGCCGCGCTCCGGGCGCAGGGTCTGGACGTGATCGAGGACTGAGGACGGACGGGCGCCGTCAGGCCGAGGCGTCGCCGACCGCGCGGCGTGCCCGGTAGGCGCGCACCTTCATGACGTTGCCGCACGGGTCGGTGCTGCACCAGCGCATCACCTGCGTCGGCGACGGGTCGTAGTAGATCCATCGGCAGTCGTCGCGCTCGCACTCGCGCAGCCGGTCCCAGTCCCCGGTGACCATCGCGTCGTGCACGGTGGCGATGCACTCCCCCACCAGCCGGTCGACCGCCGACCGCCCGGCGGAGGTCGCGCGCCGGAGGTGGGCCGCCGCTTCGCGCACCTCGACGGTCATCGGATGCCGAGCGGCGATGCGGTTGAAGGCGTCCCGCGTCGCGGCGGAGGGGTGCAGCACCAGGTCCCGGGTGACGTCGCGGAAGGCGCGGTAGGGCGCGAGGTCGGCGGACGCCGGCAGGGGGCCGTACGCCGACCCGGCCAGGGCGAGGAAGCGGTTGAGCCGGGTGACGTCGACGGCGTGGTCGACGCCGTGGAACCGGTCGTCCGAGTTGAGGACGACCCGCACCTCCTCCAGGGGGCCGGGTGCAGGGCGGTCGGTGGGCATCGGACCTCGTCTCGAGCGCGTCGGCGTTTCGTCGGTTACGATCATACCGTTGATCGTCGTAACACGGGGAGGGGGCCGGATGACGTCGATGCAGATCGACCTCGACGTGCTGGGCCCGAGTGCTGCCCGCGTGCGCGACACTCCTGTCCCGCTGGGGGCGCCCAAGCTGCGCAGCCTGCTCGGCCTGCTCGTGCTGTGGCGCGACCGGCCCGTGCAGGCCGACCGGCTCATCGACGTGCTGTGGCACGGGAGCCCGCCGCCGGGCGCGGGCAACACGCTGCAGGGCTACGTCGCCGACCTGCGCCGGCGCCTCGAGCCGGGGCGTCGCGCGCGCAGTGCCTCCTCGGTGCTCGTGCACGAGGGTGGCGGCTACCGTCTCGCCGCCGGTGCCGCCGCCGTGGACGTGGACCGGTTCGAGGCGGCGGTGGGGTGGGGGCGCGACCACGTCGAGCGGCTGCGCGACCGGATGCGACCGCCCCTGGTGGCCGACGCGGACGCCGTACGCGCGGAGACCGCACGCGAGGAGGTCGCTGCCGCGATGCGACTCTGGCGCGGCGACGCGTACGCCGACCTCGCCGACCTGCCGGTCGCGAGCGCGGAGCGGCGGCGGCTGGAGGAGCTGCGCGTCGACGCACACGTGGCCACGGCGGTCCTCGACCTGTCGCTCGGCCGGTCCTCGGCCGCGGCGGGCACCCTCGAGGACCTCGTGTCCCACCATCCGTGGCGCGAGGAGCTGTGGGGGCTGTGGGCGGTCGCCCTGGTGCGCTCCGGACGGCAGGCGCACGGCCTGGACGTGCTCGAGCGGCTGCGCCGCACGCTCGCCGACGATCTGGGCATCGACCCGGGCCCCGCGGTCGCCGAGCTGCAGACGGCGATCCTGCGGCAGGACCCCACCGTCCTCGGCCTCGCCGCACCCACCGCCCAGTGCCGGCACGCGTGCTGCCACCCGGCTCCCGTGGTCGTGGTCGTCGTGCCCGGTGGGGGCGCGCTCGACGCGCGGACGGTGCTCCGTGACCTGCTCGTGACCAACGCGGCCGAAGGGTCACCGCTTCGTGATCTTCGGGGCCACCTCGGGCGGCTCTCTGCTCCCTAACGTCCGAGAGACGCCCCGGAGACCTCCCGGGCGATGACGCGGACGAAAGGCACAGACATGGCGCGCACCAAGCCGCTTGCGCTCGTGGCCGGCGCCGCCCTCCTGACGCTCGCCGCCTGTGGCGGCGGGTCGTCGGACGAGGGCCGCACCGGATCGGGCACCGATCGGGAGTTCGGCGGACAGGAAGGGGGGACCAAGGACGCCGAGCGCCAGGGGCCGGCACCCGAGGTCGAGGGCGCGACCGCCGGTGGCACCATCACGGTCTACCTGCC
>CAZDAO010000338.1:0-4616 GCA_964503015.1 uncultured Nocardioides sp.
GGCCGCCGCCGCAGCCGGCGTCGGGGTCGACCCCGCGTCGGTCCGCGAGGCGGCGGAGGCGGTCCTCGACCAGGTGCTGGCCGCCGCCGACGTGCCCCGGTCCGCGGCGCCGCGCCGCGCCGGTGTCCTGGGCCGGACCGGCCGCGACGGGATGCACGGCGAGCCGCTGAGCCGGATGCTCGCCGAGATGCAGTCCGTCGCTCGGGCCCACCCGAGGGGCCAGTGGTGAGGCTGATGAGCCGTACGACGACCGAGCGGGCGCGGGCCGTCGCCGAGCGGGTCACCGACCCCGAGCTGCCGATGCTGACGCTGGCCGACCTCGGCGTGCTGCGCGACGTCGACGTGGTCGGCGACTCCCACGTCGTCGTCGACATCACCCCGACCTACTCCGGCTGCCCGGCCATGGCCGCCATGCGCGACGACCTCGTGCGCGAGCTCGGCGGTGCGGGGTTCGGCCGCGTCGAGGTGCGGGTCAGCCTCGACCCGGCGTGGACCACCGACTGGATCTCCCCCCGAGGCCGCGCGGCGCTCGCCGCCGCCGGGATCTCGCCCCCCGGGCCGGCCCCGCGGCACGACGGCCCGATCCCGCTCACCCTGCAGCCGACGGCCCGCCAGGTGCGGTGCCCGCAGTGCGACTCGCCCGCGACCGAGCTGGTCTCGGAGTTCGGCTCCACGGCCTGCAAGGCGCAGTACCGCTGCACCTCCTGCCTCGAGCCCTTCGACCACGTCAAGGAGATCTAGGGCCGTGGCCACCACCTTCCACCCGCTGACGATCCGCGCGATCGAGCCGCTGACCGACGACTCGGCGGCGGTCACCTTCGACGTGCCCGACGACCTGCGCGAGCTGTTCGACTTCGAGCCGGGGGAGTCGCTGACGCTGCGCCGCGTCGTCGACGGCGTGGAGCACCGCCGGACGTACTCCATCTGCGCCCCGGCCGGCGCGGCTCCGCGCATCGGCGTCCGCGAGATCCCGGGCGGGATGTTCTCGTCGTGGCTCATCCGCGAGGCCGGCCCCGGCGAGACGGTCGAGGTGGCCGCGCCCTCCGGCAGCTTCCGCGCCGACCCCGCCAGCCCGGGACGGCACCTGTGCATCGCGGCCGGCTCCGGGATCACGCCCATGCTGTCGATCGCCGCCTCGGTGCTGGCCAACCCCGACAGCTCGGTGACCATGCTCTACGGCAACCGCGAGACCACCTCGGTGATGTTCGCCGAGGAGCTCAGCGACCTGAAGAACCTCCACGGGCCGCGCTTCGACCTCGTCCACGTCCTCTCGCGCGAGCCGCGCGACGTCGAGCTGTTCTCCGGCCGCCTCGACGCCGACCGGCTCCGCCGGCTGCTGCCGCTCAAGGTCCCGCTCGCGGCCGTGGACCACGTCTGGCTCTGCGGGCCGATCGGCCTGATCCAGGACGCCCGCACCGTCCTCGAGGAGCTGGGCGTGCCGAAGGAGAAGGTCCACTTCGAGCTGTTCTTCGTCGACGAGCCCCCGCCGACCCTGCGCCACGCCGACCGGGCGGTGGAGGGGGTCACCAGCGAGGTCACCGTGGTGCTCGACGGGCGTACGACGACCACCCCCATGCCGCGCGACGCCACCCTCCTCGACTCCGCCCAGGCGGTGCGCAGCGACCTGCCGTTCGCCTGCAAGGGCGGCGTGTGCGGCACCTGCCGGGCCAGGGTGACCGACGGCGAGGTCGACATGGTCCGCAACTACGCCCTCGAGCCCGACGAGGTCGAGCAGCAGTTCGTGCTGACCTGCCAGACCTTCCCGGTCAGCGACGCGGTCACCGTGGACTTCGATGCCTGAGCCCTTCGCCGAGGCCCGGGCGATGTGGGCGGCAGATGCGGCGAGTGCGGCGCTCGGGATGCGGCTGGAGGACCTCGGCGAGGGTTGCGCGGTGGTGTCGATGCTCGTGCGCGACGACATGGTCAACGGCCACGACCTCTGCCACGGCGGCCTGATCGCCACCCTCGCCGACTCGGCCTTCGCGCTGGCCTGCAACTCCCGTGGTCCGGTGACCGTGGCCGCCGGCTTCTCCGTCGACCTCCTCGAGCCGGCCCGGCTGGGGCAGGTCCTGGAGGCGCACGCCCGCGAGGTCGCGGTGCGGGGCCGTTCCGGGCTCTACGACGTCACGGTGCGGGCCGGCGACGTCGTCGTCGCCGAGTTCCGGGGGAGGAGCCGCACGCTCGGCCCCCGGCAGGCAGCGCCCGAGCCCACCTGAGCCCACCTGAGCCCACCTGGCCCGGCTCAGAGGATGCGTGAGGCGGAGGTTGTCGAGGTAGCGCAGGCGCGGCGTACCCATCCCTCATGCTGTCGCGGCGCCGTTCCCGACGGGCAGGGCACTCGGACCCGCTCGGCGGTGCCGGAGGACCCTTCCGGTGAGCAGTGTCGACCCCTAGCGTCAGTACGTCGTCCGCACTCGCGTCGGGAGGTACGTCAATGGAGCGTCGCCGGTTGCTGTCCGTCTGCATGTCCCTCGTCTGGTCCGCCGTCCTGGCGCTCGGGCTGGCGACGGCAGTCGCCCCGGCGTCGGGCGGGCAGGTGGCGGCCGCCTCCGCGGCGCCGTCCAACCCGCTGCTGGTCGCCGTCCGGGCGCGGCACGTCGGCGACGTCGACCGGGTCGTGTTCGAGTTCCGCGGCGGCCTGCCGGCCGACCGGGAGGTGGACTACGTCGACCGCCTGTTCGCTGACGGGTCGGGCCGTCGGGTGCACGTCGCGGGTCAGGCCCTGCTTCGCGTGCGGTTCGAGCGCGCCCAGGCCCACACCGACGCGGGTGCGCCGACCGCGGCCCCGCGCCGGGTGGCGTACGCGCTGCCCAACGTGCTGACCGCGGTCCGCTCGGGCGACTTCGAGGCGGTGACGACGTACGGCATCGGCCTGGCGAAGCGCACCCGCGTGCGGGTGCGCACCCTGCAGTCGCCGCCGCGCGTGGTCGTCGAGGTCGGGGCCGGCTTCCCGACCGTCGAGCGCAAGGTGTGGTTCTTCCACCGCGACCGCTTCGTGGACAACCGGGAGCCGTTCTTCGTGCCGGTCCGGCGGCTCGTCCGCCCCGGCACCCCGGCGACCGGCCTCATGGACCGGCTCTTCGCCGGCCCGCTGCCGGGCGAGCGGGCCCGCGGCCTGCGGCTGCTGCGCTCCGGTGCCACCGGCTACGACGACCTGACGGTGTCGGGCGGCACCGCCGACCTCCGGCTCACCGGCCGGTGCAGCAGCGGTGGGTCGACGGTGACCATCGCGGGCGAGATCCTGCCGACCCTGAAGCAGCTCGCCACGGTCGACCGCGTGGTGCTCCGCGACGCGGCCGGAGGGACCCTGGACCCCGGGGGAGTGGGCGACTCCACGCCGGCCTGCCTCGAGCCCTGAGCCGCTAGCTGTAGCGGCCCCGGCGCGCCAGCCCGTCGAACGCCAGCGCGGTCACGTCGTCGGCGAGTGCCTCGGCGTCGAGGTCGGTGCGGACCCACTCGGTCAGCGAGTTGACCATGCCGAAGAGCAGCCGGCTGATCAGCAGCGGGTCGAGGTCGTCGCGCACCACGCCCTCCTCGACGGCGAGCCTCACCATGTCGGCGAGCCGTTGGTCGATCGTGCGGCGGCGGGCCAGCGCGGCCTGCTCGACCGGCGTGTTGCCGTGCACCCGCAGGAGCAGGGTCACCGCCGGCAGGTGCGCGACGAGGACGGTGACGCTGCTGCGCACGGCGGCGCGCAGTCGCTCGCCCGGGTCCACGTCGTCGGCCGCCGCGACCTCGTCGAGCGCGGCGGTGAGGGCGTCGAGCGCCTCGTCGATCGCGCTGCGGAGCAGGTGCTCCTTGCTGGGGACGTGGTGGTAGATCGCCGACTTGGTCAACCCGAGCTCGCGTGCCACGTCGCCGACGCTCGTGGCGTCGTACCCCTGGCGGTTGAACAGGTCGACCGCCACCCGGAGCACCGCGCGCTGGTCGTGGCCGGGCCGACCCCGTCGCGCAGCGGTCTCGGTGCCCCCCGGCACGACTCCCGCCGCGCTTCCCTCCACGCCTCCCCCCACGCCTCCCTGCATGGGGACACCGTCTCACGCCGACCACGCCGATGACGGCAACGGTTACCGCCGGGGGAGGACCGGGGGCTAGGATGGTGCCAGCGTCCCGCGCCGTGCCCGACTGATCACCACCGATCCCCAGGGCCCCGCAGCGCGACGCCTCGCTCCAACCTCCACGCCGTGGTGTGCAGGTCAGCGCCGACCCAGGCTCGCCTGCGCAGTGACCCACTCGGCGACGCGTACCCCAGTCCGGGAGGACCACCTTGGCCCAGCGCCAGCGCCAGCGCGGCAGTCGCCGCACCCCTGCGCATGCCCGTCACAAGGACAACGAGGGCATCGTCCCCGTGCTCGCCCGCGCCGTGCGCGAGCTCGAGTCCGCCGTGCAGCGCGGACCGCTCGCCCCCGGGCAGCGGGTGCGCTTCCAGGTCGTCGCGCTGCTGGTGCGCGAGCACCGCGCCGACGTGCGCGCCTCGACGGAGCTGACCGACGCGCAGAAGGCCGACGAGCTCAAGCGGCTCGACGGCATCGCCACCATCCTGGCCAAGACCGCGACCCGCGACCCCAGTCTCTTCGGCCTGCTGTCCGAGGAGGCCGTCGTCACCGACAGCGCCC
>CAZDAO010000339.1:0-4616 GCA_964503015.1 uncultured Nocardioides sp.
CTCCGGCACCAGCGTGGTGAGGTCGTCGAGCACCCACGGGCTGTCGAGGGAGTTGATCCGCGTCCAGAACTGCGTCGGCCCGAAATCGGTGGACGTGCCGATGTCGACGAGCCCCCGGCGGGACTTCTCCTTGTTCTCCGCCTTGACGGCGTCCTCGAGGTTGCCGAGGAGCACGTCGACGGTGCCGACCATGCCGGGCACCTTGGCGGCCATCTTCTCGTTGCCGGGGTCGAAGAAGTGGATCGCGCGACTCGGGCGCGCGGGGATCTCGCGCAGCGGCGCGGGAGCCCCGACGGCCAGCGGGGCGAAGAAGTCCTTGGCGGGTCGTGTCATGGGGCGCAAACTACCGCCGCCGCTGTGCGCGCGGATATGACGCATGTCTCGCGGGTGGCGCGGTTCGCTGGAGTCCTCGGATATATCCGGGGACCGCCCTGCTTCCAGGTGGAGACCTCGACCTCGAAGCACGCAACTCGGGTGCGAAGGTCGTGTCAAGGGGTACGCCGACGCCGCCACCACGGCCGCCGTTCGCCCTCCGGCTCCCCGGCCGCCGCCCGGACCGCGCGCTGCGCCTCGATCCGGGCCGTACGCCGCTCACGCCAGGCCGCGACCTCGGCGTCGACGTCGCGGGTGGCCGTCACCACGGGCGGGCCGCCCTGCAGCTGGCGGCGCGTCTCCACCACCCGCCGGTTGAAGTCCTCGAGCTCGCGCCGGACCTCGCGCTCGACGGTGATCGCGTCGAGCTTCGCCTCGAGCTCGGCGTCCTCCTTGCGGAGCGCGATCGCCGGGGGCAGCAGCGCGATGTTCTCCCGCTCGACCAGCTTCTTGACCCACCAGTCGGGGTCGTGCTCGACGCCGAGGTCCTCGATCGGCTTGCCCTGCCCGGGCAGGTCGTCGAACTCCCCGCGCTCCATCGCCTGCCGCACCTGCAGGTCGACCCAGCTGGCCTGCTGGGCGATCCGGGCGGCCGCGGCGGACCGACCGGTGCGCTCGTCGCGCTCGACCTCGCGGCGTACGGACTCGGTGTCCGCCACCTCGAAGTCGTCCCGGTCCCGCTCCGGCATGCCTCCACTCTACGAGCCGGACCAGGACACGTTCCGCGAAGTCGCCCCTCGCGGGCCGTTCGGAGGGCGACATCCCGGACACGTGTGCCCTGTACGACCGGGCGTCCCGCCCCTGCGGACCTGCTGGCCCCCGGTCGGCGCGTGACAGGCTGGGTCCATGGCCGCTGCAGGGATCCCCGACCGGGCCGCCGGCGTGCAGCTCCACGTCACGTCGTTGCCCGGGGGTCGGCTGGGTGAGCCGGCGCGCGACTTCGTCAGGTGGCTCGCCGCCGCCGGGCAGACGGTGTGGCAGGTGCTGCCGGTGGCGGTCCCCGACGCGCACGGCTCGCCGTACGCGTCACCGTCTGCCTTCGCGGCGTGGCCGGGGCTGCTCGAGAACCCCGGGGCGCCCGTGGGCGACGACGAGGTGGCGGCCTTCGCCGAGGAGCACGCCTACTGGGCCGGGTCGTGGGTCGACCACGGCGGCGACCTCGCCGACCAGGTGCGCTTCGAGCGGGAGTGGGCGGCGCTGCGCGCGTTCGCCGCTGACCACGGCGTGCAGGTGCTCGGTGACGTCCCGATCTACGTCGCGGCGGGCAGTGCCGACGCGGCGACCTGGCCGGACCTCTTCCGCACCGACGCGGTCGCCGGGGTGCCGCCCGATGCCTTCACCGAGACCGGCCAGCTCTGGGGCAACCCGCTCTACGACTGGGACGCGATGGCTGCCGACGGCTACCGCTGGTGGATCGAGCGGCTGCGCCGCAGCCTGGGCCTCTACGACCTGGTCCGCATCGACCACTTCCGGGGGTTCTCGGCCTTCTGGGCCGTGCCGGCCGGCGACGCGACCGCCGAGCACGGCCGCTGGGAGCCGGGACCCGGGCGCGCGGTCTTCGACGCGGCGGCCGCGGAGCTCGGCGCGCTGCCGGTGCTGGCGGAGGACCTCGGAGTGATCGACGCCCCGGTGGAGCGGCTGCGCGACTCGCTGGGGTTCCCGGGGATGGCGGTGCTGCAGTTCGCGTTCGACCCGGACGGCGAGGACCGGCGCCACGAGCCCGAGAACCTGCGCCGGGACCAGGTCGTCTACACCGGCACCCACGACAACGACACCGTCACCGGCTGGTGGGACGAGCTACCCGTACGCCGTCGCCGCGCGGCTCGCGATGCGTGGCGGACGGCCGGCATCGACGACCCCGACCCGGCCTGGGCCATGATCCGGCTCGCGCACGCGGCTCCCTGCCGGCTCGCGATGGTGCAGGCGCAGGACGTGCTCTCGCTGGGGTCCGAGGCCCGGATGAACACCCCCGGCGTGGCTGCCACCTGGTCGTGGCGGCTGGAGCCCGGGATGCTCACCGACGACCTCGCGCAGCGGCTGCGGGCGGTCACCGAGGAGTCGGGCCGGGCCGGCTGAGCCCGGCACCGTCCCCGGTCCCCTCCGGTGTCCCTCGGGGTCCGACCGGGGCTCACCCCGATGGCGTGGACGCGCGGGCAGGCGCATATTGGAGGCATGGAGAAGATCCGCATGTCCTTCGCCCGTCAGGGCCTCGTCCGGTCCACGGACCGTGCCATCATCGGCGGCGTGTGCGCGGGCGTCGGACGACGCCTCGGCCTCACCCCGTGGATGACGCGGCTGCTGTTCCTGGTGACGCTCATCGTCATCCCCGGCAGCCAGATCCTGGTCTACCCGCTGCTGTGGTTCCTGATGCCGTCGGAGGACAGCGTCGAGGCCGCCGCCGCCAGGACGTACCCGTCGCACTGACCTCAACCAGCTACGGGTTTCGGGAGCTCCCCTGGTGGTTGAGGTGCGAGCGCTTGCCCCCTCGGTGGTTGAGGTGCGAGCGCAGCGAGCCTCGAAACCACGGGGCTCGCAGGTTTCGAGGCTCGTCGCTGGCGCTCCTCGCACCTCAACCAGCGAGAGTCGAGGCTCGTCGCTGGCGCTCCTCGCACCTCAGCCAGCGAGAGGTTCTCGGACGTCGCTGAAGGCGTGGCGCGGTGCCGCGAGGAGCACGAGGGCGGCGAGGAACGACGCGCCGGCGCAGACCGCCCAGACCGTCAGGTAGCCGCCGAGCGGCGCCACCTTCTCCGACGCCTCGTCGAGTGAGCCGGTGGCGGTGAGCGCGATGGCGAAGATCGCCGAGGCGATGGCGCCACCGACGGTCTTGGTGCCGTTGGTCATGCCGGTCGCGATGCCGGTGCGCTCGGGAGGGGCGGCGGCCGCGGCCGCCGCGGGCAGCGCCGCGACGAGCGCTCCCGACCCGATGCCGGCGACGGCCATGTTGATGAGCGCCTGCCAGGTGTGGTCGTGGAAGGGCAGCCAGAGCAGGTACCCGACGCCGACCAGCAGGCACGCGACGACCAGCGCACGCCGGACGCCGCCAAGGAGGCGGGTGGTCAGCGGCAGGGTGAACGCGCCGATCGCCAAGGTGATGACGTAGACCCCGATGAGCGTGGAGATGAAGCTGGAATCGGCGCCGAGGCCGTAGCCCCGCTCGACGGGGTCGGCCTGCGCGAAGGTCGAGAGCGGGATCTGGCCCCCGAGCACCGGGATGCCGAAGAGGAAGGCCGTCAGCTGCACCGGCCACTGCGCCGGGCTCGACAGCAGCCGGACGTCGACGATCGGCTCGGGGTGCTGCCGCTCGAAGCGCCAGAACGCCGCGAAGACCGCCACGGCCAGCACGATCGTGGCCCAGCCGCGGAGCGACCCGGCACCGTCGAGCCGCAGCCACACCAGCCCACCCATCAGCACACCGAGCGCGACGGTGACCAGCCCGAGACCGGTCCAGTCGATCCCGCCGGTGTCGTCGCCGGGCGCCTGCTCGATCCCGACCAGGATCACGAAGAAGACCGCCGTCACGACGAGGGCCGGCAGGGTGAGCAGCACGCTCATGTCCAGCGACTCCACGAGCGCGCCGCTGGCCACCGCGCCGACGATGACGGCGAGCTCGAGGGAGCCGACGAGGATCGCGGCGCCGCGCCGGGTCAGCAGCTCCTGGCGGCCCGAGGACCGGGTGCGGCGGTGGATGATCGCGATCTCCAAGGGGAGCCAGACGACGTACGCGCCCTGGATCGCCCAGCCGATGAGGAAGGTCGTGAACGTCGGCGCGAACGCCAGCCACCACGAGCCGAGGGCCGTGACGGCGGTCGAGATGAGCAGCACCCGCTTGTGCCCGACCAGGTCGCCGAGGCGGGCCAGCAGCGGGATGCACAGCGCGCTCACGATCAGCTGCGCGGCCTCGAACCAGTTGACGTCGCCCTCGTGGATCTCGAGGTGGTCGGCGATCTGCGGGTAGATCGGCGTGTAGAAGCCCTGGAGGATGCCGCTGGCGAACTCGACCATCACCAGGAAGCCGACGATCGCGGCCAGGCCCTTGACGGCGGTCGGTGCCGCGGGAGTCGTGGTGCTCATGCGGGAAGCCTCTCGATCAGCAGCTGGTACCAGCGCGCTCCATCGACGAGGTCGGCGACGCCGAGGTGCTCGTCGTAGGAGTGGATCGCCTGACGCTGGGCCTTGGTCATCCGGAACGGGGCGAAGCGGTAGACGTGCTCGCTGATCGCGGTGAAGTGGCGCGAGTCGGTGGC
>CAZDAO010000340.1:0-4598 GCA_964503015.1 uncultured Nocardioides sp.
ATGAAGGACGCGGCGCTCATCCAGTCGGCCGCGATCGCGGCTCCGTTGGCCGGTGCCGGGATCCCGCCCCCGGCGACGTAGAAGCCGGAGGTGGTGCTGACCCGGCTGCGGTAGGCGACGAAGATGTAGATGCCGAACGTGAGGACGACGAAGACGAGCGTCCAGGTCTGGATGCTGCTCACGAGTGGTGCACCTCCTCCTCGTACTCGTCGATGCCGAACTCGGCATCGAGCCTGTCCATGCGGACGACGTAGACCGCGATCAGCAGCACGAAGGTGATGATGGATCCCTGCTGGGCGAACCAGAAGCCGAGCGGGAAGCCGGCGACCACGATCTCGTTGAGGGGCTCCACGAAGAGGATGCCCGCACCGAACGACACGAGCGCCCAGATCGTGAGCAGCACGGCCATCAATCTCAGATTTCGACGCCAGTACTCCCGGCGTTGCTGTTCGTCCACGGTGTCCTCCACTGGCTGACGGCTCGGAGATGGGTGCCTGGCAGCACAACAGCGCGGCTCCGGCGGGTCAAGGCGCGTCTGTGATCCAGGTCACATGGATCGGCCAGCGGTAGGAATTCGTCGGTCGGTGGCGCTCGGCTCGCCGAGAGCATGCGCCAGGGCCGCCATGCATGCCGTTCGTCGCGCAGGAACGACCGTTCGTCGCGCTGCGGCCCCCGCTCGTCGCGGCGGAGAGGCGCCCGTCCGGACGAGGGCACCGCACATCCCGTGCCCCAGTCCGTACAGTCCCCCCATGAGCAGTGCCACGGCGAGGAGCGAGGTCCGGGCGCGGCGCGGGCCCGACCCCGCGAAGCGCCGTCTGGCCGGGGCGGTCGCGATGGTCCTCCTCGGCTCCTTCCTCCCCTGGGTCGACACCGCCGTCGGCTCGGTCTCGGGCGCCCGTGGCGCCGGTCTGTGGACCTTCTACGCCGCGATGCTGGGACTCGCCGGGGCGCTGATGCCGTGGCGCCGGGTGGCGGCGGGGCACGCGACGGTGTTCGCCGCCGTGGCGGTCGTCGTCCCGGTCTGGCAGGTGGTGCACCTGCTCAGCCTCGTCGGCACGGGCGGCTGGACCCCCGGCCCCGGCCTGGTCCTCGTGCTGGGCGGGGGCGTGCTCGGCGCCACCGCGGCCGCTCAGCTGTTCCGTCCCTCGGCGACGAGCATGAGCACCGGACCGAGCACCTCCTCGCAGACCAGGCGGGACTGACGCGACACCCCACCGATGACGGTCGGCTCGACCCACCACCCCGGGCGGTCGAGGGCCCGGCCGCCGCGCGCGATGTCGGCGCCCTCGGACTCGGCCAGCGCGACGTAGCGCAGCACCCGGTCGCGGGCGACGGGCGAGCGCAGCGGCCCGCACAGCGTGGTGGGGTCGAGCGGGTCGCCGACCACGACGGAGTCCATTGCCCGGATCGCCGCCGCCCTGGCGTCCATGTAGCGGAGGGCGGGCACGACGACGCTGGTCGGTATGCGGCACGCCTGGCCGGCGTTGGTGGCGACCGCCACCGCTGCTCGTGCCACGACGTCCTCGAGGTCCGCGTCGTTCCTCGCCCGGATGCTGAGCGGGCGGCCGGTGTCGGTGCGGACCCGCTTGCGGGCGCGGGTGGCCGCGTCACGCACGCGCTCGGCGACGACCTCCGACCCGGTGAAGGCCACCTCGTCGACGCGTCGGTCCGTGGTGAGCGAGATCGCGACGTCGACGTCGCGGGTGGCGACCACGTTGAGGACCCCACGGGGCAGGAAGTCCAGCGCGATCCGGCCGACCTCGATGGCGGCGCGCGCCGCCTCGGGGGCCGGCTTGAGCACGACGGCACCCCCGGACACGACCGCGCGGCGGACCTCGGCGAGCGCGGCCGCGAGCGGGGAGGTGGCCGGCGTGATGACGGTGGTGACCTTCGGGTCGGCGCGCCCGGGGCCGCTGCGCAGCGCAGCCACCGGCTCGTCGACGTACGCGGACCGCAGCGCGACGGGCACGCCGGTCTCTGTGGCGAGCAGCTCGGCCAGCCGGTCGGACTCGGCGAGCAGCGCCTCCTGGAAGCCGAGCAGCGCCTTGAGCCGCATCGGGCCGTCGATGCTCCAGCCCGTCGCGTGCACCGCGCGCCAGGCCGCCTCGACGGCGTCCTGCGCGTCCTCGGTCCCGGCGTCCGGGAGGTCCCACAGCTTCTCCCCGGTCGCCGGGTTGCGGACCGGGAAGCTCCATCCCGCGCGCGTCGCCCGCTCCCTGCCGTCGATCGGCAGGCCCGGGGGGCCGGCATGTGCGCTCATGGGGTCAACTCCACCACGACGGCCGGGACGTCCACCAAACGCCCGCCACCGAACACCTAGGGTCGCAGGCATGGCGAACGACGACCTGGGTGGCGACGTCCCCCTGCGCGGTCCCGTCCGGCGGGTGGTCTCGCTGGTGCCCTCGCTGACCGAGGCGATCGCTGCGACGGCGCCTGCGCTCCTGGTGGGGGCCACCGACTGGTGCACGCACCCGGCCGACCTCGACGTGCCCCGCGTCCGCGGCACCAAGAACCCCGACCTGGCCGCCGTGCGGGCGCTCGCACCCGACCTCGTCGTGGCCAACATGGAGGAGAACCGCGAGCTCGACGTGCGCCGGCTCCGCGACGCCGGCGTGCCGGTCTGGGTCACCCGGATCGAGACCGTCGAGCAGGCGCTCACCTCGATGTCGCGCCTCTTCTCCGTCGCGCTCGACGTCGACGACCCGCCCTGGCTCGCGTCGGCCCGCGAGCTCTGGTCGCCGCCGGCGACGCCCCGGTTGAAGGTGGCCGTGCCCATCTGGCGCGACCCCTGGATGGCGGTCGGCTCGGGGACCTACACCGACGACCTGCTCCGTCGGGCCGGGCTGGTCAACGTGCTCGCCGGCCGCGACGGCCGCTATCCGACCGTCACCGCGGACGACGTCGACCGCGCCGGCGCGGACGTCGTACTGCTGCCGGACGAGCCGTACGTCTTCACCGCCGACGACGGCCCGGAGGCGTTCACCACCGCGACCCGGCTGGTGTCGGGGCGGTTGCTGACCTGGTACGGCCCAGCGATGGTCGAGGCGCACGCCGAGCTGGCGGAGCTGACTGGCTAACCTCCAGCCATGACCCGCGACCCGATCGGCGAGGCCCACCGGCAGTGGGTCGCCCACGGCTGGGCCGACGCCGCCGACGGGATGGCGATGGTCACCTCGGTGGTGCGCGCCCACCCCCACCAGCTGGCCCCCTTCCAGGCGGTGCTCCGCCAGCGCGCGCGAACCATCCCCCGATACGACGGCCAGCGGCTGCTGCTGGAGCGGATCGACGCCGTGCTGCGACCGCGCGGGCTGACCTTCGCCCGCTACGAGGTGCTGCGGCTGCTGTCCTTCGCCCGCGAGGCGGCGATGCCGATGTCGCGCCTGGGCTCGCTGCTGCAGGTCCACCCGACGAGCGTGACCAGCGCGGTCGACCGGCTGGTCGCCCAGGGGTACGTCGAGCGCGAGCGCGGCGACGAGGACCGGCGGGTCGTCCTCGCCGTGCTGACCGGGGCGGGACGCGAGGCGGTCGAGGAGGCCACCGCCGCGCTCAACCGCGAGGTCTTCGAGGCGCCCGGCCTGCCGGAGCGCGACGTACGCGCCCTCACCGCCCAGTTGACCGCCCTGCGGACGGGCCTCGGCGACCTCGTCTGAGCCCGCGCTGCTGACCCTGGCCCGCCTGTCGCTGGTGACTCGCGAGTAATAGTTGGATGTCCTACTATCTCTCCATGGCCGACCTCCACGTCCCGCAGCACCCGATCCGCCTCGTCACCGCCTCGAGCCTGTTCGACGGCCACGACGCCTCGATCAACATCATGCGGCGGATCCTCATGAGCCAGGGCTGCGAGGTGATCCACCTCGGCCACAACCGGTCCGTGCAGGAGGTCGTCGACGCCGCACTGGAGGAGGACGTCCAGGGCGTCGCGGTGTCGTCCTACCAGGGCGGGCACGTCGAGTACTTCGAGTACCTCGTGGAGTCGCTGCGCGCGGCCGGCGCGGGGCACGTGCGGGTCGTCGGCGGTGGCGGCGGGGTCATCGTGCCGTCCGAGATCGCCCGCCTGCGCGAGTCCGGGGTCACCATCTTCTCGCCCGAGGACGGCCAGAAGATGGGCCTCGTCGGGATGATCAACTCCGTCGTGGAGGCCTGCGACATCGACCTCTGGGCCGACAGGTCCGTCACGGTCGAGCAGGTGCTGACCGGCGACCGGTTCGCCGTCGCCCGCGCGATCACCGGAGCCGAGGAGGGCCGTCTCGACGAGGCGACGCTCGACGAGATCCGTACGGCGGCCGCGCGCCGCGTCGTGCCCGTGCTGGGGATCACCGGCACCGGCGGGTCGGGCAAGTCCTCGCTCACCGACGAGATCGTGCGCCGCTTCCGCACCGACCAGCAGGACAAGCTGCGGATCGCCGTGATCGCCGTCGACCCGACCCGCCGCAAGGGCGGCGGCGCGCTGCTCGGCGACCGGATCCGCGCCAACTCCCTCGACGGCGACCGGGTCTTCTTCCGCTCGCTGGCCACCCGCGGCGCGCCCGAGGTGCCCGCGCACCTCGCCGACGTGATCGAGGTGATGAAGGCCGCCGGCCACGACCTCGTGATCGTCG
>CAZDAO010000341.1:0-4587 GCA_964503015.1 uncultured Nocardioides sp.
CGTCGGTCCCGGCGCACGCCGGCCGGTTCATGGTGCGCCTGCACACTCCTGAGGCGGTCGAGCTCGAGCGCGGCTGATATAGGTCGGGGTAGTCCTTCACGGACACCTCCGGAGGTGCTTGGAAGGGACCGACAGGTTCTCTTCGATCGAAGGTGTCGCGTGGGCCGCGCGGTGACCTTCCTGGCGCCCTCCGGAGGTGGGTCCAATGGTTGTTGATGCAGTACCAGTGTGTTCCTCGACGGTCGTGGTTGCGGTCGATGTCGGTAAGACCGAGTTCGCGTTCTCGGTGACCGATGCCTCGCGCGTCCTGCTGCTCAAGCCTCGAACCGGGTGCCCGATGACCGGGTCGTCGCTGACGCGGGTGGTCGCCGACATCGTCGACGTGCTTCCGCACGGCGCGGTGGTGAAGGTCGGGATCGAAGCGGCCGGGCACTATCACCGCCCGCTGCTGCACGCGTCGTGGCCGGACGGCTGGGAGGTCCTCGAGCTCAATCCCGGACATGTCACCGAGCAGCGCCGGGTGCTGGGCAAACGGACCATCAAGACCGACGTCATCGACCTGCAGGCGATGACCGAGCTTCTCTTGGCCGGCCGGGGACAGCCTGTGGGTGACCGTTCCCTCGCCCTGGGCGAGCTGACGGCGTGGTCGGCACACCGAATCGGTCGGGTGGCGATCAGGACTGCGACGAAGAACCAGCTGTTGGGGCACCTGGACCGCACGTTCCCCGGGCTGACCCTGGCCCTGCCCGACGTGCTGGCCACCAAGGTCGGCCGGCTCGTCGCCGCCGAGTTCGCTGACCCGGCCCGGCTCGCCACGTTGGGCAGCGCCCGGTTCATCAGGTTCGGTGCGACCCGCGGCCTGCGGATCCGCATGCCAGTCGCGGAGCGGATCGTCCAAGCCGCCCGCGAGGCACTGCCCGCCGCCGACGCCGCGGTCGCCCGCGCCGTCCTCGCTGCCGACCTCGCGCTGCTCAGTGACCTGGACACGCAGGTCGACCAGGCCACCGATCAGCTCGCCCGGATCCTGCCGCCCACGCCCTTCGCGCCTCTGTTGAGCGTCCCTGGCTGGGCGGCGGTCCGGGCCGGGAACTACGGCGGCGCGCTCGGCGACCCGACCCGGTTCGACAACCACCGACAGGTCTACCGCACCGCCGGGCTCAACCCGATCCAGTACGAGTCGGCCGGCAAACGCCGCGACAGCGTGATCAGCCGCGAAGGCAGCGTTGAGCTGCGCCGTGCCCTGATCGACCTCGGGATGGGCCTGTGGCTCAACGACCCCGCCGCCAAGATCTACGGCGCCCGGCTGCGTGAGCGCGACAAGAAGGGCGGGGTGATCGCCTGCGCGATGGCCAACCGCGCGAACCGGATCGCCTACGCCCTGGTCCGCGACCAGAGCTCCTACGACCCCGCCCGATGGCTGCAGGAGGACTAACCCCAGCAACCTCTTCCATCGTCGCGCGATCAGGTGCAGGCTGGACGGCGACGAAGGGCCGGACCAGACGCCGCTGCGGCTATGGCGAACCCGCAAGGGTTACGCCGCATCTAGCTTGGCGCCCGGCCCTTCGCCCTGTCCGTAGCTCGAACGACGCCAGATGACCCACACGAGGTCGCATACGTCAGCGTGAGCACACACCGCACACCCGCCGCCGCCCACAGCCCCACCCACTCGCGATCCGCACTCCGACGACACCACCCGCCGCCGGAGCAGACACGTCCGCGCCACGCACCTGGTTGACACGACCTACAGCCAGCTAGACCAGCGCCTCCGATTCACCGGTTCCACCCTCACCCCTTCGGATGAGTTGTTAGGTTCCCCTCACATTTCGCGCGCGGTTGGGGAGACATGGGGATCAGGACGCTCGTCGCGTCTGTGGCAGGAGTGGTGCTCGCGTCGGCGGGGGCGGCGCCCGCCCCGGCTGCGCCTGCCCCGGACCACCGTGCCATCCAGGACGCCGTCGGCCTCTGGGACACCGACTTCAGCGCCGGCCAGAAGGCTGAGGACTGCGGGCGGTGGAAGCTCGGCGACCGCGGCTTCTGCACCGCCAACGACTGGCGCAACGGCGTCGAGCTCGGCACCGCGTTCCAGACCGAGCGCGTGGTCACCGTGGTCGGCGTGCGCGTCCACCGCGTCGACCCGGGCCAGGTGACCGGCTCCCTCTGGGACGGCCTCGGCAACCGCATCGCGACCGGCACGTTCGCGCAGACGAGCAAGAAGGGCTGGCAGGACCTGGTCTTCGCGCAGCCGGTCGCGATCTCGCCCGGCCAGACCTACATCGCGTCCTACTACACGCCCGGCACGAAGTACGCCTTCCAGTACGACTTCTTCGACCGCGCGCTGACCCGCGGCCCGATCACCGCGCTGCGCTCCACCGCCTCCGCCCCCAACGGCCTGCACTGCTACGACGTCTCCCCGTGCACCCACCCCACCGACGGCTTCCGCAGCTCCAGCTACTGGGTCACGCCGTTGTGGCGGACGTCGTCGACCCCGGCGCCGACGCCCACCCCCACGCCCACGCCGGTCCCGCCCGCGGCACAGGCGCCCGCCGTGCAGGCGTCCGCCCCGAGCGCCGGTGCGACCCGGGTGAGCCGACGAACCTCGATCCGGGTGACGTTCTCCACGAAGATCCGCGCCGCCACCCTGACCCGCGCCAGCGTCCGGCTGGTCCGCGCGGGCCGGGCGGCGCGGGTGCCCGCGCGGCTGTCGTACGACGCCCGGCGCGCGCGGCTCACGCTGACGCCCAAGAGCCGGCTCCGGCCCGGGACGACGTACCGCGTCGTCGTCACCTCCAAGGTCCGCGACACCTCGGGCAACGCGCTCGACCAGGACCCGCAGAGGCCGGGCATCCAGCGGGCGAGCTGGACCTTCCGCACGCGCTGAGGGCCGCGCCTCAGGCTCGCACGTGGAACTCGTTGCCGTCGGGGTCCGTCATCTCGACCTCGTCGGCGCCTCGCTCGACGACGCTCGCCCCCAGCCCCACCAGTCGCTCGACCTCGGCGTCGAGGTCGTCGTCGAGGTCGTCGGCCGCGAGCACGAAGTGCATCCGGTTGCGGCCACGTCGCTCGTTGAGGGGCGGCCCGCCCCAGGCGATCTTGGCGCCACCACCAGGCGGCGCGATGGCGGTCTCGCCGTCCTCGTCGTGGACCAGGGGCCAGCCGAGCGCCTCGCTCCAGAACACCCCCACCTCCCGCGTGCCGTCCGCCGCCAGCTCGCCGAGGAAGCCGGTGCCGGCCAGCCACCGGTTGCCGGCCTCGATGACGCAGAACTCGTTGCCGTCAGGGTCCGCGAGGACGACGTGGTCCTCCTCCGGCAGCTGGCCGACGTCGAGGTGCCTCGCTCCCAGCGCGAGCGCCCGGGCGACCGTGTCCTCCTGGCTCGCAGCGTTGCTGGTCAGGTGGAGGTGCACCTGGTTGAGCCCGGCCTTCGGCACGTCGCCCGGCTCGACGACGAGGGCGAACGGCAGCTCACTCTCGCCGGACGGACCGAGGAGCCGTCGCCAGAAGGCCGCCAGCCGCTCGGGGTCGGCGGAGAGGATCGTCAACGACTGCAGGCGGGCCGGCATGTCCGCCACCGTAGGCAGCGGGCGACGCCGCCGGCCACCGGTTTCGGCCGTTCGACCCCGCTGCGACGGCAACCGTCGAATAATGCCGACCACCACCCACGACCCGCAGCCGAGGAGCCGATCACGTGACTGCCGACGACGTCGTCCGGCGCCAGCAGGGGTTGCTCGCCGACTGGAACGACGACCGTGGCTTCGGCTTCATCACCCCGGCCTCGGGAGGCCCTCGCGTCTTCGCCCACGTGAGCGCGTTCCCGCGCGGTCGGCGGCCCGTCGCCGGCTCCGAGGTTACCTATGCGGAGGTCCGGGACGAACGCAACCGTCCCCAGGCATCCGCGGTGCGCTTCCTCGGCGCCGAGCCGACGGGTCGTGCCGGCGCCACCGGAGTGGGCTCCGCGCTCGCCGTCGCGGCACTGTTCTTCGCGTTCCTGGCGGGTCTGCTCGTGGCCGACGAGCTGCCCGTCGTGCTGCTGGGTGCGTACGGCCTGTCGAGCGCGGTCACCTTCGTGACGTACGGCGCGGACAAGTCCGCCGCCCGGCAGGGCAGGTGGCGCACGCCGGAGTCCACCCTCCACACGCTCGCCCTGGTGGGTGGCTGGCCGGGGGCGCTGGTCGCCCAGCGGGTCTTCCGGCACAAGACCACCAAGCAGCCGTTCCGCACCATCTTCTGGTTCACGGTCGTCGCGAACTGCGCTGCGCTCGCCTGGCTCCTGCTCGGAGACCCGCTGGCGCTGCCCTGAACGACCCGTCGCCGGCTCCCGCTCCGCACGTGCGGCAGTTCTGGCCCTCCCACGCGCCATCCGGCGGCCACTTCCGCCGCACGTGCGCGCTTCGGACAGGGACCCTGACACGTGAGGATGCCGGGGGCGGCGGACCTACAGCCCCCGCACGCCCTCCTCGAGCTCGGCGAGAGCGTCCTCCAGTGACACGGCAGGCGCCCAGCCCCAGCCCCGGGCCCGGTCGGCGAGGATCTGGCCGGTCCAGGCCTCCCGGTCCTCCCAGACCGGCTCGACGCCGAGGGCGCGGGTGA
>CAZDAO010000342.1:0-4565 GCA_964503015.1 uncultured Nocardioides sp.
GGAGCCGGTGGCGTTCGGGTTGTCGATGGTGAAGCCCTGCTTCTCGATCGTGTCGACGAAGTCGATCTCGGCACCGTTGAGGTAGGGGACGCTCATCCGGTCCACCACGACGGTCACGCCGTCGAAGTCGGTGGTCACGTCGCCGTCGAGGGTGCGCTCGTCGAAGAACAGCTGGTAGCGCAGGCCCGAGCAGCCACCCGGCTGGACGGAGATGCGCAGGGCCAGGTCGTCACGGCCCTCCTGCTCGAGGAGGCTCTTGACCTTGCCCGCCGCGACGGCGGAGAGGTTGATCTGGTCGGTGCGGCGCTCGGTGGTCTCGACCTGCTCGGTCATCTCATCACTCCAGGAAGTCTCGGGGCACTGCTGGTTCCACTCGCTCCAATGGTCGCACACGACGGGTTATTCCCGAGCGCCGCGAGGAGAACGCGACGCAGTCGCGGACTCCGCGGCGGTGAGAAGCGGCGCAGGACGGCGCAGCCGGGCAAGCCGGCCTCTGCCCCAGCTCAGCGGGACCACGTGCGCGCCACCCGGGCGGCGAGGTCCGCGAGGGCGTCGGCAGGGGCGCCGAGAGCGCGGTCCTCCCCCACCACCTCGACGAGCGAGTACGCCGACTCGATGCCGAGCGCGCGCATCTCCCGCGATCCGACCAGCACCTGGCCGGCCAGGGCGATGCAGGGGCGCAGCGCCTCGGCCGCGACGGCGGCGACGCCGTAGGGCACCTTGCCGGCGCGGCTGGAGAAGTCGAAGGCGCCCTCACCCGTCACCACCAGGTCCGCGGCCCGGGCGCGCGCGGCCAGGTCCACGGCGTCGGCCACGAGGCCGATGCCGGGCTCGCGGGTCGCTCCGAGGGCCAGGAGGGCGAAGCCGATCCCGCCTGCGGCACCGGCGCCCTTCTCCAGCGACGTACGCCGGTCGGTGGCGGCCGCGAAGGACTCCAGCCAGCCGTCGACCTCCGCGATGCGGTCCTCGCCGATCCCCTTCTGCGGGCCGAACGTCTTGGTCGCCCCGAACAGGCCGGTGAGCGGGTTGTCCACGTCGCTCGCAGCGACCAGCGTCACGCCGGCCAGCCGCTCCCGGGCGGCCGTCAGGTCGACCACCGACACCGATCCCAGCGGCCCGGCGCCACCGTCCAGCACACCGTCCGAGGCGGCCCCCAGCGCGGCCAGCACACCCGCGCCCCCGTCGTTCGTGCCGGTGCCGCCCAGCCCGACCACCACGGTCGTGGCACCGCCGGACACCGCGGCGAGCACGAGCTCGCCGACCCCGCGGCTCGTCGCCGTCTCGGGCGGGCCGGAGACGAGGTGCAGCCCGGCGGCCTGGGCGCTCTCGATGTACGCCGTCGCCCCCACACGCAGCACCACGGCCGGCACGGGGTCACCGTGCGGCCCGCTCACCGTCACCGCCTCGAGCGAGCCACCCCGCGCGGCGTGCAGCACGTCCACGAACCCCGGGCCCCCGTCCGCCATCGGCGCGAGGTCGAGCTCGTCCTCCGGGGCCCGGCGCCGCCACCCCTCGGCGATGGCGTCGGCGGCCTCGACGGCCGTGAGGGTCCCGGCGAACTTGTCCGGAGCGATCAGCACGCGCATGGCGGCCATCCTTGCAGCGGCACCATCGGGCATGCTTGTCGCATGAGCCTGGAGCCGATCGTCGCGGAGATCACGGTGCCGGTGAAGCCCGCGCAGGCGTTCGTCGGGTTCACGGCCCAGATGGGCGAGTGGTGGGACCCGATGCTGAGCCCCGACCCGCCCACCTACAGCAGCATCGCGATCGACCCCGACGGGCCCGTCGAGACCGTCCACGACGACGACCAGCGCTACACCTGGGGCCGCGTCACCACCTGGGACCCGCTGGGCCACCTGGTGATGGACTTCTGGCTCGGCCACGACCAGGCGCAGCCCACCACGCTCGACGTGCGCTTCACCGACGAGGGCGACGGCACCCGCGTCCGCCTCGAGCACGGCGGCTGGGTGGAGGGGTCGGAGCAGGTGCGCGCGAAGTACACCCACTGGGACGACCTCCTCGCCAGGTACGCCTCGCACGTGTCGTGACCGCGGCTCTCGTCCGCCCGATGCGCGAGGACGACCTCGAGGCGTTCGGCGACATCACCGCCACCAGCTACCACGAGGTGGACATCCGCACCTACCAGCGCGCCTGGCCCGACCCGGTGCGCCGCCCTCCCGACCGCAACGGGGCCTGGATCGCGCGCGCCCGGGCCGCGCTGACCACTGACCCCGGCGGCTGCTGGGTGGCCGAGGTCGACGGCGACGTCGTCGGCGGCGCGGTCGCGCGCGTGCGCGAGCTGATGTGGATCCTCGCGTCCTTCGCGGTGCTCCCCGAGCACCAGGGCCGAGGCATCGGCACCCAGCTGCTCGCCGCCGCGCTGCACCACGGGCGCGGCTGCCTGCGCGGCATGTTCTCGTCCAGCGCGGATCCCGGCGCCGCACGCCGCTACCGCCTGGCCGGCTTCGACCTGCACCCCCAGATGATGCTGACCGGCGTGGTCGACCGCAGCGCCATCCCGGTGGTGGAGCGGGTCCGCGAGGGCACAGCCGCCGACATCGACCTGATGGACTCGGTCGACCGACGCACCCGCGGCGCCGCACACCTCTCCGACCACGAGCTGCTGCTCGACCAGTTCCGGCTCGTCGTGGTCGACCACACGACGGGCTCGGGCTACGCCTACGTCGACCCCGACGGCTCGCCCTCGCTGGTGGCGGCCACCAACCGGCGTACGGCGGCTGCCCTGCTGTGGGAGGCGCTCGCATCGTCGCCCTCGGGCGCGCAGGTCTCGGTCCATCACGTCACCGCAGCCAACGCGTGGGCGCTCGACGTCGGGTTGGCGGCCCGCCTGTCGATCCACCAGAGCGGCTACCTGTGCCTGCGCCGGATGAAGCCGCCTGCGCCCTACATCCACCACGGCTCGCTGCTGTAGCAGGCGTCGCGCCGGGACGTGGCTGGCCGCGCAGCGGAGCACTCGGCCCTCGGCACCATCCTCCTGCGATGGGCCGAGTCCATGGCAGGAACGTGGTGCTGCGGACGGAGCACGCCGACCGTCGGTCGCTCAGGCGTCGGACCCCGGCTCGAGGCGGGCACCCGCGTCCACGTCAGCGCTCACGCGCGAGTCGCGACCGACGAGCACGAGGTCCTCGTCGCGGGCCAGCCGCCCGGAGGGCTCGCCGCCCAGCCGGGCCCGCTCGCCGACCTCGCACCGCTCGTCGAGGACGGTCGTGCGCACCACCGCCCCGGCGCGGATCACGCAGTCCTCCATGACGACGGAGTCGTGGACCTCGGCGCCCTTCTCCACGACCACGCCGGGACCCAGGACGCTCCCGACGACGAGACCGCTGACGTCCGCGCCCGGGGAGAGCAGCGAGTCGTGGCACTGCCCGGCCGCGCGCACCCGCGCGGCGGGTCGGTCGGGCCAGTGGGAGATGACGGGACGGTCGCGGTGGTCGAAGACGTCGACCTTGCCGGCGAGCAGGTCGCGGTGGGACTGCAGGTAGAGGCCGGGCTGGCCCACGTCGCGCCAGTAGCCGGTGAGGGGCACGGCGACGACCTTCCCGCCCTCCACCAGCCGGGGCAGCAGGTGCTCGCCGAAGTCCCCGATGCCGCTGTCGCCCTCGCGAGCGTCGTCCTCGTCCTGCTCACCGGCGAGCTCGGCCCTCAGGTCGTGGAGGGTCTCGAGGAGCGCGGCGGTGTCGTAGACGAAGATCTCCGTCGCCACCGTGCCCGCCGAGGGCTGCGACGGCTTGTGCTCGACGCCGGTCACGGTGCCGTCACGGCCTGCGAGCACCACGACGTTGTCGGACGCGTCCTTCTTGGTCACCTCGCTGGTCAGGACCGTCGCCGTCCGGCCCGCGGCGACGTGCTCCTCGACCACCGGGCCGAGGTCCATGTTGAAGACGTGGTCGGCGCTGCACACGACGAGGGTGCGGGCGCCGAAGGCCTCGAGGTCGGCCGACATCCGCAGCAGCAGGTCACCGTTGCCGTGCGCGAAGCCGCTCTCGGTCGCCGGGCCGGTGCCTGTCTGCGGGACGATGCGGCGGAACCCGCCCCGGTTGCGGTCCAGGCTCCAGGGCCGCCCGCCGGAGAGGTACTCGTCGATCGAGGTGACCTGGTACTCCAGGGACACCCACACGTCGGAGAGGTCCGCGTGCACGAGCCCGGACAGGGCGAAGTCGATGAGGCGGTGGACGCCACCGTAGGGCAGCGCGGGCTTGGCGCGCTCGCGTGTCAGCACGTCCATGCGGGAGCCCTGCCCGCCCGCCTGCACCAGGGCAAGGACCTCACCGCGTCGTGGCATGCCCGCAGCATGGCACGGGTGCGAGGGCGTCGGTGCCCCTCCTTAGGATGGGCCGCATGAGCCTCGTCGACCTGCCGCTCCTCCCGCTCGGCAAGGGCCGTGACCTCGACGCCGAGCGTGGCGTGGAGTGCCCCGGCGACCTCCCGGCAGCGTCCGACCCGTCCCTCGTCGAGCGCGCCCGCGCCGCCAAGGAGGCCCTCGGCAAGCGGGTCTTCGTGCTCGGCCACCACTACCAGCGCGACGAGGTCATCCAGTTCGCCGA
>CAZDAO010000343.1:0-4557 GCA_964503015.1 uncultured Nocardioides sp.
TCGACCAGCATGACGATCGGAATGTTGAAGCAATCGCAGGTACGCACGAAGCGGGCGGCCTTCTCCGAAGCATTGATGTCCAGGCAGCCGGCGAACTGGGTGGGCTGATTGGCTACGATGCCGACCGGGCGGCCGTCGACGCGGCCGAACCCGATGAGGATGTTGCCCGCGTAGTCGGCCTGGACCTCCAGGAATTCATCGTCGTCGAGGATGCGGGTGATGACCTCATGCATGTCGTAGGGCTGGTTCGGCGAGTCCGGGATCAGCGTGTCCAGTTCGATGTCCTCGTCGGTGAGGCTCTCCTCGATCGGGCCGGGATGCGGCGCCGGGTAGCGCGGCGGCTCGGCGTAGCTGTTCGGGGGCAGGTAGCCCAGCAGGTCGCGCACGTAGTCCAGGGCGTCCTGCTCGCCGGAGGCGACATAATGCACGGTGCCCGACTTCGCCATGTGGGTGTGCGCGCCGCCCAGTTCCTCCATCGTGACGTCCTCGCCGGTGACGGTCTTGATCACGTCGGGCCCGGTGATGAACATCGCCGAGGTCTGGTCGACCATGACGGTGAAGTCGGTGACGGCGGGGGAGTAGACGTGGCCGCCGGCGCAGTTGCCCATGATCAGGCTGATCTGCGGGATCACGCCGGAGGCGTGGACGTTGCGCCGGAAGATCTCGCCGTAGAGGCCGAGCGAGACCACACCCTCCTGGATGCGGGCGCCGGCGCCGTCGTTGATGCCGATGATGGGGCAGCCGGTCTTGATCGCGAGGTCCATGACCTTGGTGATCTTCTCGCCGTAGACCTCGCCCAGCGAGCCGCCGAAGACGGTGAAGTCCTGGCTGAACACGCACACCATCCGGCCGTTGACCTCGCCGTAGCCGGTCACCACGCCGTCGCCGTAGGGACGGTTCTTCTCCAGCCCGAAGGCGGTCGAGCGGTGGCGGGCAAGCTCGTCGAGCTCGACGAAGGTGCCCTCGTCGAAGAGCATCTCGATCCGCTCGCGGGCGGTCTTGCGACCCTTCGCGTGCTGCTTCTCGATCGCCTTGTTCGACCCCGCGTGGACGGCTTCGTCGAGGCGGCGCTCGAGGTCGGCGAGCTTGCCGGCGGTCGTGTGGAGATCGATGTCGTCGGGAACCTCGGTTCCCTCGCCCGGCTGTGCACTCACGCGCTGTCCTCCTGGAGTGTGGCTGGTCCGTCGCTGGTCCCTCTGGGGCAATCTAGTGCCCATGACGGACGCGCCCGCACCTCGCCCACCCATCGACCTCGACCGGCTGGTCGCGCCCACGGGCTGGCGGGTCGAGGTCGAGGACGCCACGCCCTCCACCAACGCGGCCGTCGCCGAGCGGGCCCGCGCGGGGGAGGAGCCCGGGCTCGTCCTGGTCACCGAGCACCAGACCGAGGGGCGCGGCCGGCTCGACCGCGTCTGGGAGACCCCGGCCCGGTCCTCGCTGACGTTCTCGGTCCTGCTGCGACCCGACGTGCCAGCGCAGGCGTGGTCGTGGATCCCGCTCCTCACCGGGTACGCCGTCCAGGCGGCGCTCGCCGACCGCCTCCCCGACGTCGCGCTCAAGTGGCCCAACGACGTGCTCGTCGACGGTGGCGACTCCGGCGCCGGCCGCAAGGTGGCGGGGATCCTCGTCGAGCGCATCGAGACCGGCAGCGGCCCCATGGCCGTCGTCGGCGTCGGCATCAACGTCGACCAGACGCTCGACGAGCTGCCCATCGCGCTGGCCACGTCGGTGTCGCTGGAGACCGGTGATCCGGTCGAGCGGACCGGCCTGCTCGGGCAGGTGCTCGGGTCGCTGCACGGCCTGCAGGGCCTCCTCGACGACACAGAGTCGCTGCGCCGGGCGTACGCCGACGTGTGCGTGACGCTGGGCCGCACCGTCGACGTGCACCTGCCCGACGGGACCGTGCGCCGCGGTGAGGCCCTCGACATCGACGCGACCGGGGCCCTGGTGGTGGGGACCGACGACGGGGCCTTCACCGTCGCGGCCGGCGACGTGGTGCACGTGCGGCCCGCCTGATGTCATGATCGGCGTGTGGCTTTCCCGACCAAGCTCCTCAACGAGGGCGAACACGTCGTCGTCTCCACCCGGACGCACGTCAAGGCGCTGATCCTGCCCGGGCTGGTCGTGCTGCTGGCTGTGGCTGTGGAGCTCTGGCTGCTGCGGACCGTCGACAACGGGCCCGCAAGGATCGTCTTCCTGGTGGTGCTGCTCGCGGTGCTCGGGTGGTTCCTGGTCGGTCCGTTCCTGCGGTGGCTGACGACGACCTACACCTTCACCAACCGCCGCTTCATCAAGCGTTCCGGCTTCATCGCCAAAGAAGGTCGCACCATCCCGCTCAACCGGATCAGCGGGGTCGACTTCGAGATCGGCGTGGTCGACCGGATCTTCGGGTGCGGGACGCTGGTCGTCTCCGACGCCAGCACCGACGGCAGCGTCGAGCTGCACGACATCCCGCGGGTGGAGCAGGTCCAGCTGCAGGTGTCCGACGAGCTGCACCGCCTCGGCAGTGGTGACCGGCGCGACGACGGCGCCTGATGTCGCCTGAGCGCGGCTCGGGTCGTCGTTCACGCGGCGAGGTCCCCGCCCGGGCGCCGTGGGAGCAGCTCGACGACGCGATCCTCCGCAGCGCTCCCGAGCTCAACGCGCTCGAGGTGGCCGAACGCACGGGCCTGACCATCGAGCAGACCCGTCGGTTGTGGCGCGCGCTGGGCTTCCCCGAGTTCGTGGGCGAGAAGGCCTACACCGCTGCCGACGTCGAGGCCGTGGCCACCCTGATGAGCTTCGTGGACGCGGGCGCCGTGGACTTCGACATGGCCGTCAACCTCACCCGCGGGGTCGGGCAGACGATGGCGCGGCTCGCCGACTGGGAGGTCTCGACCCTGGTCAGCCGGGTGGAGGAGATGGAGCGCGGCGAGGAGGCCACCGGTTCGCGCATCGGGTCGGCGCTGAAGCTCATCGACGAGGTCAACCCGCCCTTCGAGCGGCTGCTGGTCTACGCCTGGCGCCGCCACCTCGCGGCAGCAGTCGGCCGGATCGAGGCGATGGGCGCCAAGGACGAGGACCTCCACACCATCGATGTCTCGGTCGGCTTCGCCGACCTCGTCTCCTTCACGGCGCTCTCCAACACCCTCGACCGCGACGAGATCGGCGACCTGGTCGAGGTCTTCGAGAGCCGCTGCCAGGACGTCGTGGCCCGCTACGGCGGGCGGATCATCAAGAGCCTCGGCGACTCGGTGCTGTTCGTCACCAACGGCGCGGAGGACGCGGTCGCGGTGGCCGAGGGGATCATCAACGTCATCGGCCGCGACGCCAAGATGCCCGACGTACGCCTCGGACTGGCCAGCGGACCCGTCATCCAGCGCCTCGGTGACATCTTCGGCCCGCCGGTCAACATGGCGGCGCGGCTCACCCAGGTGGCGCGCCGCAACCGCCTGATCGTCGACCAGAACACCGCCGACCTGCTCCCGCAGTCGGAGTGGGAGAGCCGCCGGCTCCCGGCCCGTCCGGTCCGCGGCTTCGGCCTCGTGGAACCCGTGGCGGTGCGCCGCCGCTGACCCGTCGCTCGTCCCGTTCACTGGACCAGACCAGTTCTCCACAATTCACCCATAAGGGTCACCTGGGGCGTGCCTGCTCCCCTACCTTCACCCCGTGTTGGCTGTGCAAGACGTACGACTGGACCCCGCGACGCGTCAGGTGTGGAGGGCAGAGCGCGAGATCCGGCTCTCGCGCAAGGAGTTCCAGCTCCTGCATGCGCTGATGGCGCGCCCCGGTGACATCGTGACCCGCGACGAGCTGATGGCGGACGTGTGGCAGACGTCGTTCTACACCAACTCCAAGACCATCGACGTGCACCTCGGCTGGCTGCGCCGCAAGCTCGACGACGACCCGCGCAACCCGACGCTGATCACGACCCACCGTGGACGTGGCCTGCGCTTCGAGGCCGCGGCACCCGTCCCCGGCTGAGCCCGTGCCCGGGCCGCGCACGGGCCTTCTATAGGCTCCGGGCGTGTCCTCGACCGGATCGCATCGTGCCCCCACGCTCGCCGTCATCGGCGGAGGCCAGCTGGCCCGGATGATGGCCCAGCCGGCGATCGCCCTGGGGCTGCCCCTGCGCCTGCTCGCCGAGGCCGAGGGGGTCTCCGCGGCCCAGGTCATCCCCGACCACCTCGTCGGTGACTACCGCGACCTGCCGACCCTGCGCCGGGTCACCGCCGGGACGACGGTCGTCACCTTCGACCACGAGCACGTGCCCACCGACCACCTGCACGCGCTCGAGGCGGACGGCGTCGCCGTACGGCCCGGTCCCGACGCGCTGGTGCACGCCCAGGACAAGGCGGTGATGCGTCGCCGGCTCGCCGAGCTCGACGTCCCGTGCCCGCGCAACGCCGTGGTCACCTCGACCGCCGACGTGGCGGAGTTCGGCCTGCCGTGCGTGCTGAAGACCACCCGCGGCGGCTACGACGGCAAGGGCGTCTGGGTGGTGCGCGCCCTCGACGAGGCGCAGGCCGCCTTCGACGACGCCGCGGCCGCGGGGGTGCAGGTGCTGGCCGAGGAGCT
>CAZDAO010000344.1:0-4556 GCA_964503015.1 uncultured Nocardioides sp.
CTGGCCGACGAGATCAACCGCGCCTCGCCCAAGACGCAGTCGGCACTGCTCGAGGTGATGGAGGAGAGCCACGTCACCGTCGACGGGCGGACCCACGAGGTGGGGCGGCCGTTCATGGTGATCGCGACCCAGAACCCCATCGAGCAGGCCGGCACCTACCAGCTCCCGGAGGCGCAGCTCGATCGCTTCCTCATGCGCACGAGCGTCGGGCACCCCGACGCGGAGTCGACCGAGGCGCTCCTCGCCGAGTCCCGGGTGCGTGACCGGGCGGCCGGCCTGGCGCCGGTCGTCGGCGCCGCCGAGATCACCCAGATGGGCCAGCTCGCCGACATGGTGCACGTCGACCGGGCGATCATCGGCTACGTACGCCGCCTGGCCGAAGCCTCTCGTGACGTCCCCGACGTACGCATCGGTCTGTCGACGCGCGGCTCGCTGGCGTGGATCCGCGCCGCCAAGGCCTGGGCGCTGGCCGAGGGCCGCGGTCACGTCGTGCCCGAGGACATCGCCACGCTGGCGCGACCGGTCCTGGGCCACCGCCTGCTGATGGCGTCGGGTGCGGCGTTCGGTGGTGTCACGCCCGAGGAGGTCATCGACGACCTGCTGGTCCAGGTCCCGGTGCCTCGCGACCGCGCGTGAGCATCCCGCAGGTCCCCACGACGGCCGCCGCCAAGCGGCTGGTCATCCGGGTCCTCGCTCCGTTGCGGCTGCTGACCGGTCTCGGTCGCAGTGTCCTCGCGCTCGGGCTCGTCACCCTGGTCCTGGCCGTGTGGCTGAACTGGCAGGAGTTCACCCAGCTCGCCGTCGTCGCGCTCGGCCTCCTGGTGCTGGGGCTGGTCTGGCAGGTGCTGCCCGGCACGCCGGTCGCGGAGCTCGTGCTGCGGCCCAACCGGATCGCCGAGGGCGGCACGCCACCGACCGCGACGCTCCACGTCCAGGCGGGGGCGGCACCGATGTTGTTCCCGAAGGTCACCGTTCCGGTGGGCCGTCGCACGGTCTCGCTCCGGCTGCCCTTCCTCGCGCCGTTCGCGCGCCACACCGAGGCGGTGCCGCTGCCCGCAGTGCCGCGCGGCGTCTACGTGGTGGGTCCGGTGACCTACGAGAAGACCGACCCGGTCGGTCTGGTGACGCGCAGGTTCCGCACGGGCGACTCGCTCGAGCTGCTGGTCGCGCCGCGGGTCAGCGACCTGTCGGTCTTCGCCGGCGGGCTCACCAACGACCTCGACGGCGCGACGAGCCAGCAGCTCTCGATGAGCGACCTCGCCTTCCACGCCCTGCGCGAGTACGTACCCGGTGACGACCTGCGGCACGTCCACTGGCGCTCCTCCGCCAAGGCCGACCAGCTGCTGGTGCGGCAGTACCACGAGACCCGGCGAGGTCACGTGACGGTGCTCGTCGACGGCGCGCGGTCGTCGTACCCGCGACTGCGGGACTTCGAGCTGGCGGTGTCGGTGGCGACGTCGATCGCCCTCCGCGCCGTGCGCGACGACTTCGACACCTACCTGCGCTGCGGACCCCACCTCGCGCGGGGGCGTCACGCCGTCGCGATGACGGACGCCGCGTGCCGGTTCGTCGCGGGGGAGGACGACTACCTCGCGCAGGCGGCCGATGCGGCCACCGCCGTCAGCGGCACCGGCCTCGTCGTGCAGGTGACGGGTGCGTCCCGTGACCTCGTGCAGCTCGACCAGGCGGCCCGCCGCTTCGACCGCGGCGCCGACTGGATCGTCGTACGGGCCAACAGCGAGGACGAGGCGCGGCTGCGCGACAGCCACTCGTTGCGGGAGATCTCCATCCCCGACCTCGCCCGCCTGCAGGAGCTCCTCGCGCGGGGCATGCGGTGAACGGCCGGCGCGGCGGCGTCCTGGACGCCTCGGTCGTCCTCCTCCTGGTGGCCGTGGCGCTCAGCGTCCTCGACGACACCTTCGCCGACCGCACCTACCTCGTCACCGGCCTCGTGCCGGTAGTGCTGCTCCTCGGGCTGGCCCTGCTCTTCCGGCGCGTCCACGAGGGCGTGTGGTGGTACGCCCTGACCGCGGTCGTGCTGTTCGCACCGCTGGGCGCGTGGGTCGCGCTGCGTCGGCCCGGCCCCTACGTCGTGCCGACCTTCGAGACCATGAACCGGGTGCTGGGCGAGAGCTTCAGCGCTCCCACGACCCTGGTCAGCACGGTCCCGCCGGTGGACCCCAGCGGCCAGGTGATGCTGGTGCCGTTGCTGATCGGCTTCCTCGCCGCGGCGCCGGCCGCCTGGCTGGCGCTCGCGACGCGCAGCACCCTGGGGCCGGCCGTGCCCCTGGTGACTGCCCTCGCCGCCGCGATCCCGCTCGGCGTGCTGGTGCCGACGCTGCTGGTCCCGCGGGGCATCTTCTTCGCGATCGTGCTCGTGGTGTGGGCCGCGGCCCGGGCCCGGCGACGCGAGGCGCTGGTGGGTGAGGCGCGCGGCTCGGTCGCCGCCGCGATGACCGCGGTCCTCACCGTCACCGTCGTCTCGGGGCTGGTGAGCCTGCTCGTCCCCGACCGCAACGAGGTCGACCGGGTCCTCCTCAAGGGTGACGGCAACAGCGCCGCGGTCGCGAGTGCCGCTGACTCGGTGGTCCCGCGTCGCGTGGGCCGCCGCAACGAGCTGCTCAAGGCGACCGGGGTGCCCGAGGGCCGGCTGCTGCGGTTCGCGGCGCTCGACCTGTACGACGGTCAGGCGTGGGTACCGGCGGAGGAGTCGCCCGGCACCGACGGCTTCGGCACCTTCAAGCGCATCGGCGAGAACGTCGACGCCCTCCACGAGGGACGCACCGTCGGCGTGCGCATCCAGATCCGACCGGGCTACTCGAGCGACTGGCTGCCGATGCTCGGGGAGCTCACCAGCCTGTCCCTCGACTACACCGACGGCCGCACCCAGCTCGCCGACGTCCGCTACAACCAGGCCACCTCGAGCGCGCTGGTCATCGGGGGCGTCAACACCCGCGACGACTACACCTTCGCCTCGGTGCTCACCGAGGACCAGTTCTCCCGCCGGGACCCCACCCCGGAGGCCACCGAGGACCAGCGCCAGCCGGCGGGGGCGTTCCTCGACCAGTACCTCCGACCGTTCGACCGCGCCGAGATCCGCCCGATCGAGCGCGTGCTGCTCCTGGCGCGCTACCTCCGGCTCAACGGCTCGACGCGCTTCACCGGCACGTCCTCCCAGGCACCGGTCGACCTCGGCCTGCGGCTCCTCGGCTCCAAGCAGATGTCGGGCACGCCCTTCCAGTACTCCGCCGTCATGGCACTGGGCGCCTCCCGCCTCGGCGTGCCGGCGCGGGTGGTGACCGGCGCGGAGCCCGACGCCCGCGGGATCGTCACCCACGACGACATCACCTCGTGGGTGGAGCTGCAGTTCGCCGACGGCACCTGGCGACCGCTCGACCCGCAGCGCTACGTCGGCGTGCACCTGGTCACCGAGGGCGAGGCGGCGGCTGCGGACGCCGCCGGCTTCGTCAAGGAGCAGCTCGAAGCGGCCGCGAAGGGCAAGGACAAGGAGATCCGCCTGCCGAAGGGCACACGGGTCACGCTGCCCGAGGGCACGGCCATCCACGAGCCGCTCGCGCCGTGGGAGATCGTCCTGCGCGCCCTCGGCGCGGTGCTGGCCGTCGTCGTGGTCGCCCTGCTCCTCGTCCCGGTCGCGAAGTGGCTGCGGCGCGCGCGCCGTCGCCGTACGTCGTCGTGGTCGGCGCCCTACGTCAACGGCTGGCAGGAGGTGCTGGACGCCGCCCGCGACCGCGGCACGCCGGTGCCCGACACGTGGAGCCGGGTGACCCAGGCCACCCGCCTGGGGGTCGGGCTCGACCTCGCCCGCCGGGCCGACGCCGCCGTCTTCGCGGCCCGCCCGGCCGACGCCGAGGACGCACGCGACTTCTGGGTCGCCTGCCTGCGGCTGCGTCGCCAGCTGCTCCGGGAGGCTCACCTGCCCCACCGGGCGTGGTCCCACCTCAACCCCGCCTCGCTGCTCGCCGGCTGGGCGCGCAACCGGTCGCGACAGGCGTCAGGCAGCCCTCAGGTGCGCGACGAAGATCGCGGTGCCCGGCGTCAGCAGCCCGCGGGTGCGTGACCAGCCGCCCCACACGCGGTCGTGGGCCTCGGGCCACTCCGGCTCGACGAGGTCGGCCAGCGTGAACCCCGCCGCGTGGAGCAGCCGCACCCAGTCGCCCAGCGTGCGGTGGTGCTCGACGTACGACACGACACCCGTGGCGTCGTCGACCTCGACGTAGGGGGTGCGGTCCCAGTAGGACTGCGTCGCCGTCAGCCCGGCCTCGCCCGGGTCGTCGGGGAACATCCAGCGCGTCGGGTGGGTGATGGAGAACGCGAACCGGCCGCCGGGACGCAGCACCCGGGCCGCCTCGGCAACGGCGACCTCGATGTCGCTGACGAACTGCAGTGCCCCGAACGAGCAGAACACGATGTCGAAGCTGTCGTCGGCGAACGGCAGGTCGGTGGCGGTGCCGCGCACCGAGGGGACGGCCACGCCGGTCTCCGCGTCGAGGCGCAGGGAGTGCTGGAGCTGGCGGTGCGAGAGGTCGAGGCCGAAC
>CAZDAO010000345.1:0-4527 GCA_964503015.1 uncultured Nocardioides sp.
CGGCATCTCCGCCAAGCTGGCCGAGGACCCGGACCCCGCCAACCACGAGCTGGTCCGCAACGCCATGGCGGCAGGGCTGGCGTGGACGCAGGCGCACGAGTACGGCAACGAGATGACGCCCGAGGTCGAGGAGGCCTACGCGAAGGCCGATGAGGCGATCCTCGGCTTCCTCCGGCTGCTGCTCGGCCTCGACCAGGTCCAGTGGGCGGCCAGCGCCGCCGCGCCGATGCCGCTCGAGGTCGCCAGGTTCATGGGCGGGCTCGGCCTGCAGGTGTACGACGTCTACGGCATGACCGAGACGACCGGCGCCTTCACCTCCAACGGCCCCGGCCACTTCAAGCTCGGCACCGTCGGACGGCCCAACCCCGGCATCGAGGTGCGCCTCGGTGAGGACAACGAGATCCTGTGCCGCGGGCCGGTGAACACCCCCGGCTACCACCGCCAGGAGTCGGCCACGCGGGCCCTGATCGACGACGACGGCTGGATCCACACCGGCGACATCGGCACGGTCGACGAGGACGGCTTCTACTCGGTGGTCGACCGCAAGAAGGAGCTGATCATCACCTCGGCCGGCAAGAACATCGCGCCGTCCAACATCGAGAACTACCTCAAGGAGTCCCCGATCGTCGGCCACGCGATGGCGATCGGCGACAACCAGCCCTACGTCGTCGCGATCCTCACCCTCGACGGCGAGATCGCGCCGCTGGTGGCGGCCAAGATGGGCATCGAGTTCACCGACCTGGCCGACCTGTCCACCAAGCCGCAGATCCGCGCGATGGCGCAGGCGGCCGTCGACGCTGCCAACGAGCGGTTGTCGCGGCCCGAGCAGGTCAAGGCGTGGGAGCTGCTCCCCCACGAGTGGACCGCCGAGTCCGAGGAGCTCACCCCGACCCTGAAGCTCAAGCGGCGGGTGGTCAACGCGAAGTACTCCGACGTGGTCGACAGACTCTACGGGTGAGCAGCGGCACCACCTTCGACCTGCAGGCCCACCGCGGCGGCGCCGGGCTCTGGCCCGAGAACACGCTCGAGGCGTTCGGACGCGCCCTCGCGCTGGGCGTCTCGACGCTGGAGCTGGACGTCCACCTGACCGCGGAGGACGACGTCGTCGTCGCCCACGACCCGGCGCTGGCCGACGCGCGGCGCATCCGGCAGCTCACCCGCGCCGACCTGCCGCCGTCGATGCCGCTCCTGCGCCAGGTCGCTGCGCTGCTCGAGGAGCGCGGTGCCGACCCGGTGCGCGTCAACCTCGAGATCAAGTACGACGCCCTCGACGCCGCCCGGCTGACCACGCGCGAGGCGTTCGTGGCGAAGGTCGTCGAGGCGCTGCGCGTCGACGGGCTCGTCGGGCGCACCAGCATCCAGTGCTTCGACTGGGGCGTGCTCGCGCGCGTCGCCGAGGCCGAGCCGCTCCTGGGCCGCAACCTGCTCGTCTCCCCGAAGTACCTCCGCGAGTCGCAGGGGCCGTCCCCGTGGTTCGACGGGCTCCCGGTCGACGCCGACTTCGTCCGGACGGCCGCCGCCCAGGGGTTCACTGCGATCTCTCCGATCCACGGCTCGCCGTTCCTCGCCGGCGTCGACGACCCGGCGTACCGTCCCTTCGCCACCGCCGGCCTCGTCGGGCGGGCGCACGCGGCCGGCCTGGGTGTCGTGCCCTACGTCGTCGACGACGCGGCCACGCAGCGCCACCTGCTGCGGCTCGGCGTCGACGGCCTCATCACCAACCGCCCCGACCGACTGCGCGAGGTGCTCGCCGCCGAGCACCGCGCACTGCCGCCCGCCTTCCCGGGCGGCTGACGCAACCAGTCCCTCCCCCACGGCGTCTCCTCAGCATGGACACCCTCTCCCGCACCACGGCCCTCGCCGCGACCACGCTCGCCGTCGTCGCGCTCGTCCCGTCGGCGCCCGCGGCCACCGCGGACGCGCGCGCGACGGCCCCACGCACGGTCCTCGACGTGCGCGGCCTCGACCAGGGCGAGCCGCCCGCCATCGCGTGGAGCGAGCGACGCTCCGGTCGCACCGTCATCCACGGTCCCGACGGCACGACGACCCCGGTGACGAACAACCTCGTCGCCTTCGCGCCTATGGGCTCGGGCTACGTCGTGCAGACCGCGATCGCCCGCCCGACCACCGTGCGCTGGGTGGCCGCCGACGGCACCCCCGGGCGCCGCGAGTGGCGCACCGGCTACGGGCTCGCCGTGTCCCCACGGGGCCAGGTGGTCGCCTTCGCCGGACGGGCCGGCAAGGTGTGGACGATCGACCAGGACGGGGACCGCGTCTTCCGCTACCGCCCGGCCCCGGTCACCGGGACCGCGCGGGCGGTCGCCGTCACGGGCGAGAACTGCAAGGAGGGCGAGGGCGACCCGGGCACCGGGTGCACCATCGCGGTCAACGGCCCGCACCGCGCGTTCTCCACGTCCTCGCACGGCATCGTCGACCAGGTCCCCCACCTGCGGCAGACCTCCACCGGCCGGGGGCGCTGGCTCGGCGGGATCACCTCGCTCAGCGACTTCGGCTCGTGCAGCGCGATGATGCGCAGCTGGCGGGTCAGGTGGCGCACCTGCGACAACCAGCTCTCCGACATCGCACCGGGCAACGACCACGTCCTCGGCACACCGGCCTACGCCGACGGCTTCGGCCCGCAGGTCCTCGACGTCCTCGAGACGGCAGACGGGTCGGTGGAGCGGACCTTCACCCACGCCCGCAACGGGCACTCGGCGACGTACTTCGGCGAGGTCTGGGAGGACGCCGAGCACGTGCTCGTGGTGACCTACCAGGACGGCGAGTGGGCGGTGGTCCGCCTCGGCGTCGACGGCTCCATGGAGTACGCCGTCGCACCGCGCAGGCGCTCGATGGAGAGGGGCCTGCCCTTCCAGCTCCAGACCCGCTGAGGCCCGCGACACCCGGGCACTCCCGGTCTAGACCTCAGGGTATTTACCGATGCACGATGTCGGACCCTGCTGTTCGACTGGACGCATGCATCGACAGATCGCCGGCACCCTCACCGGACGCGTGACCAAGTGGGTCGTCTTCCTGGCCGTGCTGGTCCTCACCGGCTTCATGGCGGTCTTCTCGGCCAAGCTCACCTCGGTCCAGAACAACGAGGCCTCCTCCTGGCTGCCCGAGTCGGCCGAGTCGACCAAGGTCCTCGAGGAGCTCTCCGAGACCGTCGACCCCAACGACATCCCCACCCTCGTGGTCTACCACCGCGACGGCGGGCTCACCGACGCCGACCTCGCCGCGATGGAGGAGGACGGCCCGCAGCTCGCCGAGCTCGACGGCGTCACCGACGAGGGCGTGCTG
Source organism: uncultured Nocardioides sp. (assembly GCA_964503015.1). GTDB lineage: Bacteria > Actinomycetota > Actinomycetes > Propionibacteriales > Nocardioidaceae > Nocardioides. Next base: position 3,301 of record CAZDAO010000345.1, read on the forward strand.
ACGCCGGCCGCCGCCGAGGCGGCCCAGGCCCAGGGCGCACCGGTGCCCACGCTGGTGTCCGAGGACGGCGAGGTCGCCTACCTCTACTTCGTGCTCAACTTCGGCGCCAACGGGTGGAACGACATCCCCGACGCCGCCGAGGAGATCCGCGACATCGCCACGCTCGACGGCGGTGAGGTCCACCTCGCCGGCTACGGCGGACAGGCGGCCGACTCCGCCGAGGCGTTCGAGGGCATCGACACCAACCTGATCTTCGCCACCCTCGCCGTGGTCGTCGTGATCCTGCTCTTCACCTACCGCAGCCCGGTCCTGTGGCTGCTCCCGATCGTGTGCGCGGTCTCCGCCAACTTCATCGCCACCGGCCTGGTCTACCTCCTCGCGAAGCACGCCGGACTCACGGTCAACGGACAGAGCCAGGCGATCCTCAGCATCCTGGTGATCGGCGCCGGCACCGACTACGCGCTGCTCCTGGTCGCCCGCTACCGCGAGGAGCTGCGTCGCCACGAGGACCGCCACGAGGCGATGGCCTTCGCCCTGCACCGCGCGGCGCCCGCCATCTTCGCGAGCGCGGCGACCGTCGCGGTGGGCATGCTGTGCCTGTCGTTCGCCGACCTCAACTCGACCGCCGGCCTCGGACCGGTGCTCGCCATCGGCGTGGCCGTGACGATGCTCGTGATGATCACGCTGCTGCCCGCCCTGCTGGTGATCTGCGGTCGCTGGGTCTTCTGGCCCAAGCGTCCCACCTACCGCAGCGCCGAGCCGACGGCCGACGGCCTGTGGGCACGCGTCGGCCGGGCGATCAGCCATCGGCCACGCCGGGTCTGGATCACCACCACCGGACTGCTGCTGCTGGCCTGCCTCGGCCTCTTCCGCCTCGACGCCTCCGGGTTGTCGACCGAGGACACCTACACGAAGGAGTTCGACTCCATCAAGGGCCAGAAGCTGCTCACCGAGCACGGCCTGGCAGACAACTCCAACACCATCCAGGTGGTCACCGACGCCGACGGGGCCGACGCGGTCGCCGCGTCCCTGGGGGGCATCGAGGGCCTCGGCGCACCGGGTGAGGTCCAGCCGGTCAGCGGGGACCGGGTCTGGTTCGAGGCGACGGTCAACGCCGACATCTCCTCGACCACGGCCGCCGACATCGTGGAGGCCAGCCGCGAGGCGGTCCACGCGGTCGACGGAGCGGACGCGATCGTCGGCGGTGGGGCGGCGTTCTACCTCGAC
>CAZDAO010000346.1:0-1035 GCA_964503015.1 uncultured Nocardioides sp.
GGGGATCCTCGCACAGCTCAGCGCCCAGAAAGCCGCCGTCCCATGCGTGGGGAAGGCCACAGCCGCAGCCGTACGACGCCCAGCACCGCGTCGCTCCGGACGGGCCCGCGGTGCCGCGAGTCGACCCCCTCGTCGGGGTTGTCGCTGAGCAGCCACCAGCCCGCCGCCCCCGACGCCGTACGACGCTCCTTCCGGGCGCGCTTGACCGTCAGGGTGCCGTCGGGGAAGCGGGCCACGACGAGGTCACCGGGCCGGGGCCGGGCGCCGTACCTCACCAGCAGCAGGTCGCCCTCCTGCAGCGTGGGCAGCATCGAGCGGCCGCGCACGACCGCGGTGCCGAAGGGGGCGCTGACGGGGGCACCGATGAGGGCGCTGACGGGGGCTCCGGTGCGACCACCCTTCGGGGCGAGACCCCGCTGCCGACGCCGTTGCACGCGGAGTAGTGTCCCATTCAGATGCCCACTCGCGACGGCACAGTCACGACGGCACCGTCCCCGACAGAGAGGAACCCGATGCTGCGTCACCTGCTTGCCCCGACCGTCGAGGTCTCCGCCCACTGCGACCTGCCCTGCGGCGTCTACGACCCCGCCCAGGCACGCATCGAGGCTGAGTCGATCAAGGCGATCATCGCCAAGGTCGCCGACAACGACGACCCCGACTTCCGCACCCGCGCGATCCTCATCAAGGAGCAGCGCTCCGAGCTGGTCAAGCACCACCTGTGGGTGCTCTGGACCGACTACTTCAAGCCCCCGCACTTCGAGAAGTACCCCCAGCTCCACACGCTCGTGAACGAGGCCACCAAGCTGGCCGGCGCGAGCGGCACCAAGGGCGAGCTCGACGCGGCCAAGGCCGACGAGCTGCTCGCCAAGATCGACGAGATCGCCGAGATCTTCTGGGAGACGAAGAAGGCCTGAGCAAGCGCGACGGAGTCGCGACTGCTCAGGCCTTCTTCTGAGCAGCTTGCTGCTCCGGCTCGATCCTCGGACCCGGTCGCCACAACCGGGGCGACCGGGTCCGCGGCAATTCACCGGGTCC
>CAZDAO010000346.1:1045-4516 GCA_964503015.1 uncultured Nocardioides sp.
CGGACCCCCCCACGGGCACCCGGCCGCCCCCCCCGTGGCGCCCGGGTCCGCGGCATTTCGACCGGCCCCGCCCGGGATCCCTGCTTGAATCCTGTCCCGGGACCGTCGGGAGGACGTGGATGATCGAGCAGGTCGAGCTGCCGGACGGCACGGCCGCCTTCGTGCTGCCCCTGCAGCGCACAGACCGGGCGACGCTGGCGGCCGAGTTCGAGACCCTGGCGCCGGAGTCGCGGCGCCGCCGGTTCCTGGCGCCGGTCGTCCACCTGAGCGACGCGATGCTCCAGCACCTCGTCGACGACGTCGACGGCGTCGACCACGTCGCGCTGGTGCTGTGCGTGGAGACCGCCGAGGGCGTCTACGACCCGGTCGGGCTGGCCCGGATCGTGCGCTACGACGACGTCCCCGACGCCGCCGACCTCGCGGTCACCGTCAAGGACGAGTGGCAGGGCCGCGGCGTCGCCACCGTCCTGCTGGACGTGCTGATGCGACACCGGCCCGTGGGGGTCGCGCGCATCGAGACCGAGGTCCTCAAGGACAACCCAGCGTCCCTGCGGATGCTGCGCCGGCTGGGCCCGACCACCGTCGAGGACCAGGGGTACGGCGTGTACGACGTCGTCGTGGAGCTGGCCCCCACGGGGGTCCCGGCACCGGCGGCACCGACGCGCGACGACGTACGCCGGACGGCGGCACCGCTGCTGCGCGACCCCGTGCACCGGCACGCGCTGCGCACGCGCGACCAGGTCTGCCCCTGGTTCCGATGAGGTCGTCGACGAGGTCGTGGACGGGGTTCCGCTGAGGCTGCGACGACGTTGCGGGCGACGCTCCCGACGAGCATCGGCCGACGCCGGCCGCCCGCGACGATGGCCTAGGGTGGGGCGGGCACACACTCGGAGGACGGAGACGTTGACGCAGATGGCAGATCATCACGGGGGCCGCGCCGACGTCGAGCTCCGACTTCCGGCCGAGGGTGCCTACGCCACGGTCGTCCGCACCACCGCCGCCGGCCTGGCCGCCCGCCTGGACTTCACGATCGACGACATCGAGGACCTACGGATCGCCATCGGCGAGGCGACGGCGCTCGCGATCCCGGAGGCCGACCCGGGCACCGACCTGGTGGCGTGCTTCTTCTTCGGGCCGGGCTCGTTGACGGTGACGCTGGAGACCGAGGCGGTGGACGACCCACCCCTCGACACCGAGAGCTTCGCCTGGCAGGTGCTGGACACGATGGCGCAGGACGCGGCGGCGGGATCGGAGGGCGGGCGCTTCCGGGTCCGGTTCACGGTCACCTCGCAGGTCGCTGCGGGACGGAGAGGTGCCGAGCGCTGACATGAGCGCACACACGGGGGACGAGGCGGCGGGGGCCGCCGTGGACCGCGGGTACGACGAGGTCGGACCCAGCGGCATGGAGCACGTGCGCGCCCGCAGCGCCGAGCTGTTCGCGACGCTGCGCGACGCCGGGGCGAGCGACGCCCAGCGCGCGGGGGCGCGCGACGACCTGGTGCACCTGCACCTTTCGCTGGTGGAGCACTGCGCGCGCCGGTTCCGCAACCGGGGCGAGCCGTTCGAGGACCTCGTCCAGGTCGGCACGATCGGGCTGATCAAGGCGGTGGACCGCTTCGAGACCGACCGGGGGGTCGAGTTCTCCACCTATGCCACGCCCACGGTCATCGGTGAGATCAAGCGTCACTTCCGCGACAAGGGCTGGGCGATCCGCGTGCCGCGCCGGCTCCAGGAGCTGCGGATGCAGATCGGCGGTGCCACCGGCGAGCTCACCCAGAAGCTCGGCCGCTCCCCCACCCCCCGCGAGCTCGCCGAGGTCATCGGCTGCAGCGTGGAGGAGATCATGGAGGGCATCGAGTCCAGCCATGCCTACGCCACGCTCTCCCTCGACGCCTCGGACGACTCCGACGACGGGCCGCCCGCGATGCTGGCCAGCCTCGGCGTCGAGGACAGCAACATCGAGCACGTCGAGATCCGGGAGTCGATCAAGCCGCTGCTGGAGGGCCTGGGCGAGCGGGAGAAGCGCATCCTGCTGCTGCGCTTCTTCAAGAACATGACCCAGTCGCAGATCGCGGAGGAGATCGGCGTCTCGCAGATGCACGTCTCCCGGCTGTTGACCCGCACGCTCACCCAGCTGCGGGCCTCCCTCGAGCAGGACTGAGCCGGCCCGGTCACACCCGCGAGTCGTGCTCGAGCACCTGGGTGCTGGCCGGGTGCAGCAGACCGGCGATCACGACCACGGCGACGACGGCGAGGCCCGCCGAGAGCGGCCTGGTGGAGCCGGCCCACAGGTTCCACGCGAGACCGAGCTGGATGAGCTGGGCCATCACGACCGGTCCCCTCGCCCAGCGTCGTACGCGCCACAGGGACCACGCGCACCAGGCCAGCCCGGCCGCGGCGGCGAGGAAGAACGCGGTGGTGGTGAGGCCCATGGTGAGCCTGATGGACCTGAGGTTCGCCAGCTCCAGGACGCCGAGCCCGGCCAGCACGAAGGCCTCCACCGCCGCCAACGACGCGGCTACCGCAAGCGGCGGCGGCACGGTACGTTCGGGGGAAGAGGGATCGTTCGAGGGCGTAACGGGCACTGGACAAGAGTAGTTGTGACGGACACGACCACCGGATGGGGTTGTGTGAACGTTCAAGTCTTGCCAGTCTGGTCGTTGCGCCTCGGAGGTCGTGCACTTCCTGGCGCCCGGGCCAGCTGAACGTCCGACAACAGCCACTGCCTGTGATTGAGAAAGAGGGATCCCCCACCCCATGGATTGGCGCAGTCGCTCTGCATGCCTCGACGAGGACCCCGAGCTGTTCTTCCCAATCGGCAACACCGGACCCGCGATCCTCCAGATCGAGGAGGCCAAGCAGGTGTGCCGACGCTGTGAGGTGCGCGAGCAGTGCCTCGCCTGGGCCCTCGAGGCCGGGCAGGACCACGGAGTCTGGGGTGGCCTCAGCGAGGACGAGCGCCGCGCGCTGAAGCGCCGCAACGCCCGCGCCCGCATCCGGACTGCCTGAGACGCTCAGTCGATCGGGAGGTCGGCCTGGACGCGGGTCCCCCGCGAGCCGGGACCGATCTCGAGCACCCCGCCGAGCTCGGACTCGACGAGGGTGCGCACGATGGAGAGACCCAGCTGCGTCGAGGAGTCGACGTCGAAGCCCTCGGGGAGGCCCCGGCCGTCGTCCTCGACGACCACGTGCAGCCGGCCCACGATGCGGCGCGCGGTGACCACGACCCGTCCGACCCGCCTCCCCGCGTCGTCCGGCAGGTCGGCGTACCCGTGCTCGACGGCGTTCTGCAGCACCTCGGTGAGCACCATCGCCAGCGGCGTCGCCGCCTCCGAGGGCAGCTTGCCGAAGGAGCCCTCGCGCACCACGCGCACGGGCACCTCCACGCCGCTGACGTCGACCACCATCGAGCCCAGCCGGTCGGCGATCTCGTCGAAGTCGACGGTCTCCTCGACCGCGTGGCTGAGGGTC
>CAZDAO010000347.1:0-4513 GCA_964503015.1 uncultured Nocardioides sp.
ACTCCCCGTACGCCGCGCCGGGATCGATGTCGCGATGCACCCGCTGCACCACCCATCCGCCTACGCGGCGACGCGGATCTGGGCGCCGGTGTGGTCGGAGCCGACCGCGTTGGTGGAGTAGGCGACGGTCATGGGGTCGCCGTCCGCAGTCTGGACGGTGGCGAGCTGCTTGCCGTCATCGAGGCTGCCGCCGACGATCTGGGTGGAGTGGGCGTGGTCGCCGGTGACGACGACGAGGGTGTCGGGGTGCTTGTCCTGGTAGGCGAGCGCCACGGCGACGGTCTCGTCGAGCTCCTTGAGGTCACCGATGGCGCCGCAGATGTCGGAGGCGTGCTCCTGCTTGTCGATCATGGCGCTCTCGGCCTGCAGGAAGAACCCGTTGGGGTTGTCGAGCAGCTCAATCGACTTCTTGGTCATCTCCGACAGGTCGGGCTGGTTGCCGCGGTCCGCGGGCGCGCACCGGCTGTCGGGGCCGCCGGCGCCGGCCGGGGTCGCGACGAGCGGCTGGTACATCGGGGTCATGTTGCCGCCGGTGAAGAGGCCGAGGACCGGGCCGCTGGCCAGGGACGTGACATTGTTGAGTGCGGCGGCGTCCTGGACGAGGCGGTACTTGTGGGTGTCCTGGGCGTACGACAGCACGCTGGGGCCGGCGTCGGTGGCCTGGGCGTAGCGGGAGGCGCCACCGCCCATGAGGACGTCGATCTTGTTGTCGACGAGCTGCTCGGCGATGGAGCCCTTGCCGCCGTTGGCCTTGCGTGCGGGCGCGCAGTTGGCCATGTCGGTCGGGCCCTGGCAGGCGCGGGCGTTGATGTGGGAGCCGGCTGCGGCCGGGGTGGCGTCGGTGATCTCGGAGGTGGTGATGTTGCCGACGAGCTTGCCTTGCTTCTTGTACTTCTCCAGGACGGTCTCGTAGTCCTCACCGGGGACGTTGGCGGCGGTGCTGGGGCCTTGGGAGACGCGCCCGTCGACGGTCTTCTTGCCGGTCGACCAGCCGCTGGCGGTGGGTGCGGAGTCGGACACGTACGCGATGGGGTAGTCGGGGCCGGCGGCTACCTTGAGGCCGTAGGTGGTCATCGCGCCGGTGAAGGGCAGGGCGTCGAGGGCGGGGAACCGGCCGCCGGCGCCGTACTCGTAGTTGCGGGCGGCGGTGATCATCGAGTCGTCCATGCCGTCGCCGATGATGAGGATGACGTTGCGGGGCTTGGCGGGGTTGATCTGCTTGGCGAGGTCGGCCGAACGGTCCTGGGTGAAGCCGGTGGGTGTGGGGGCGGGGATGGCTGCGGTGGCGGCGATGCTGCCGACGGTCACGAGGCCGGCGAGGGCCGCGGCCGTGGTGACGACGCGCTTTCTGCTGTACACGAGGTGATTCCTTTCGAAGTCGAGATGACTTCCGCACCCTGCAGCGCGCGGGCATCCGGCCGGCGGGCGGAAGGAAACGAGTACGTGGACCGCAGGTGGCGGACAGGGGAGCCTTGGCTCAACGCCCGCGGCGACGCACCGGATCAGCGGCGTAGGAGACGGGTGAGGTCCGCGGCGTAGTCGAGCGGTGTGCCTGCGCCGGTGTAGATGACGGTGGTGCCGTCGGGTCCGAACAGGTACACGACGCTGGAGTGGTCGACGCCGTACCCGTCGGGATCGCCGTCGGGGTGGGTGTGTCCCTGTTCTGCCGTTTCGTGTTCGTGTGCGGTGCTGGCGTCCCCGGGTGTGGGTGTGGTCTTGCCGGACTGGGAGGAGTAGAGGGAGTCCTCGGCGTCGTGGACGCGTTGGACGGGGCCACGTAGCCCGACGATGTCGGGGCCGAACTGGTCGAGCCACCGGCGCAGGACGGCTGGGGTGTCACGTTTCGGGTCGACGGTGATGAACAGCACGTCGACGTTGGCGGCGGTGGCTGCGGGCAGGGAACGTCGGGCGGCGGCAAGGTCGGCCATCGTGGTGGGGCACACGTCGTGGCAATTGGTGAACCCGAAGAACACGGCGGTCGCGGCCCCCTGCCGGGGTCTGTCGAGGCGGACCCGGTTCCCGTCCGTGTCGCGAAGGGCGACCGGGGCGGGTGTGAGGGGCGGGTCGACGAGGGTGCCGTGGAACTTGACGGCGGCGGCCTTGGCGACCGTGGCCGTGTCGTCCGGTTGGTCGTCTTTGGAAGAGCAGGCGGCGGTCAAGCCCAGGACGGCGACGAGACCGACGGAGGTCAGGCGCCGCCGCCCGCGGCCGTCGCTACGACCCAGCGGCCGTGCGGGGGTGCGTGGGGCGGGGTTCATAGGGGTGCCTGCCAGTTCGCGACCCAGCCTTGGAGGTGGGCCATCAGGAGGGTCCAGGCGCCGGTGACCTGGAGGATGCCGACGATGATGAGGAGGATGCCGCCGATGCGGGTGACGGCGCGGGCGTGCCGGCGGGCGTAGGCGAAGAGGCGGAAAGCGCGTTGGACGCCGAGCGCGGCGAGGAGGAACGGGATGCCGAGGCCGAGGCTGTAGGCGAAGGAGAGCAGCGCTCCGCGGCCGGCGCCGCCGGTGCTGACCGACAGGGCGAGGACGGCGGCCAGGGTGGGGCCCATGCAGGGCGTCCATCCGATGCCGAACATGACACCGAGCAGAGGTGCGCCCGCGACGCCGACCTTCGGGTTCGCGTCGAGGCGGAACGTGCGGTCGAACACCCGGATGCGGGCCAGGGCGCCGGTGAACGCGAGGCCGAGAACGATGGTGAACGCTCCGAGGACCTTGGTGATGGGGTCCTGGTAGGTGATGAGGAACGCGCCGGCGGCACCGAACAGGGCGCCGTAGCTGGTGAACACGACGGCGAACCCGAGGACGAACAGCAGCGTCCCGGTGACGGTGCGACTCGGCGCCAGGCGACGTCGTTCACGAACCAGCGTCGTGGCTTCGGTGCCACCAGTGCCCGTGCCGCTGGATGGGGCGCCGGCCGTTCTGCCGGCGGACGTGCCGACGTCGGAGGTGCTGGTGGTGGCGTCGGCGCCGCTGGTGCCGGTGACGTAGGCGAGGTACCCGGGCACCAGGGGCAGGCAGCACGGGCTGAGGAACGACACGAGGCCGGCGGCCATGGCGACCGGGATGGCGACGAGCAGCGGACCGTAGGTGACGAGGCCGCCGGGGTCGATGGCTTGGAGCGTCATGAGACGTCACCTCCGGTGCTTTCTTCGGCCACGAGGTCCTCGATGAGACCGGCGAGGGTGTTCTCGTCGACGGCACCGATGACCCGGGCGGCGACCTCGCCGTTCCTGTCGACGATGACGGTGCTCGGTATCGCCGCACTGGGGACGACGGACCCGAACGGCAGCAGCGCCTGCCCGGTGGGGTCGAACACGCTGGGGTAGGGGACGTTGTAGTTCTTCACGAACGCCTGGGCTGCGGCGCGGTCGTCGCGGGTGTCGATGCCGACGAACCGCACACCGTCATCGGCGGTGGTGTTGGCGATGCGGACCAGACCTGGTGTTTCGGCGCGGCAGGGTCCGCACCAGGACCCCCACACGTTGATGACGACGACCTGACCCCTCAGGTCCTCGAGGTTGAAGGGGGTGTCGTCGAGGGTGCGGCCCTCCAGCTGCGGTGCGGGGTCGCGTTCGCCGGCCGGGTAGAGGGTGAGGCCGGGGTCGGCGATGCCGCGGTCACTCCCACGGCCGGCGGCGTCTGCGGTCCACGGTGTGGCTCGCACCAGCCACACGCCCACAAGCACGGCAGCGACCAGGGCGCCCGTCACCAGGGCCAGGCGCGCCGGCCGGGAGACACCCCTCAGTGCTGGTGCCTGGGCGGCATCCGGCGTGCCTGGCGCGTCGGGCTCGTCGGGTGTGGGCGGCGTGTGGGTCGAGTCGGTCATGGCAGGGTCAGCTCGATCTGCTGGTCGGGCTCGAGCTGCAGGTCGGCAGGGTTGCCGGGCACGGGGGTGCCGTTGCTGGTCACCGTCACCTTCTCACCGGCCTTCGCCTTGACGCCGCCGATCTGGGTCTCGGTGAGCGCGACGCCCCACTGGGTGAACAGCTGCCCGAGGGTGAACTTCTCCCCGACGGTGTCCGCCTCGATGTGGATGGTGCCGTCGCCCTCGTGGGTGTGGACCGCAGACATGGCTCCGGTGTTCGGGTCGACGCCGATGTTGGGCGCCACGGGCACCTGCTGACCGTCGATCGTGATCGTCAACATCGGGTGGTAGTGCTCGGCGGTGCCCATCGGGCCGAGGTCAAGACCGGCAGCGGCGACCCGCGCGGGCACGTCGCCAGGGGCGGGCCACGGCGGGAGAGACGTGTCGTCAGGCTTCACGTCGCCCGAACTGGTGGAGGCGCCCGCATCAGCCTCGCCGGTGGCGGCGTTGATGTCGTCGCCGCAGGCGGTGAGGCCGGCGCCCAGGACGAGGGTGAGCGCAAGCGCACTGAGAGCGCGCGCACGGGTGTTGGTGGGCATGAAGTTCTCCTGGAAGTCAGGTTGATGTCAGGCAGGTGCCTGTGGGCAGGCGGCGGTGACACCCGGCCGCGGCTGCCGCAGGAACTGCGGGGGCTGGGTGGTCGCAG
>CAZDAO010000348.1:0-4507 GCA_964503015.1 uncultured Nocardioides sp.
GACTCGAGCAGCACGACGGTGTCGCCGGCCTCCACGCGGTCGCCCTCGGCGACCTCGATGGTCAGGACGTTGGCGACCAGCTCGGACACGATCTCGAGCGGTTTGGTGCGGGCCATGCGACCGACGCTAGCGGTTACCGGGGCGTAGCCACCGATCAGCGCGACCGCTCCGAGGGTCAGAGCTCGGCGAACCGGGTCGGCTCGGGCCGGTGCGGTCCGGCCTCCTCGGCCCGGCGCCCGCGCCGCCCCTTCGGGCCGGTGAGCGCCAGGTCGGCCCGGATCACGAGGTAGCCGATCAGCAGGCCGAGCACGAGGGAGTACGCCGCCCGCAGCGCCGCCTCGAGGTAGGAGCTGTCGGGCGCCACCAGGCCGGTCGCGAGCGGGACCGTGGCCGCGACGCCGAAGGCGCACACCCACCACCCCTGCCGCCGCCGGGCCCGGACGTGCGTGCCCCACACCAGCGCCGGGATGCCGAGCAGCACCACCAGCGGCCGCGGGAACGCGCCGATCCGCTGGGAGGTCGCGTCGACGAAGTCGAGGACCGAGGACACGAAGGTCTGGGCGCCGTAGCGACGCAGCAGCTCGGCGTACGCCAGCGTGGCGAGCAGCAGCACCAGGCCGATGGCCACGGTGATCATGCCGCGCCGGCCCAGGCCGTGCAGGCCGGCGCCGAGACGGTAGACGATCGTGAAGGCGAGGCCGAGCGCCAGCACGAGGGCAGCGAGGTCGAAGCGCTCGGTGGCCACGGTCGGCTCGAAGCCCACCGCCGCCAGCGAGGTCACGGTCGCGACGAGGGTGGCGACGAGGACCTCGCGGACCGCCTTCCACCAGGTGACCGCGGGGACGGTCACCATGACGGCGTACACGCTGCCGACGACGCACGTCATCACCGCCGCGCCGGTGGGCAGGATGCGCCCGCCGACGACCACGCTCGCGACACCCAGGACCAGGGCGAGCCCCGCCGAGACCAGGGGACGGCCCGCCGTGCGGGTGGCGAGGAGGCCCGACAGGGCGGTCACCACCGCGACCGCGCCCGCGCCGTCCAGCCAGCCCGGGACCGGGACGAGCTCGCCGAGGCCGTCGCCGCGGCTCAGGACGCCGTCGACGGCGGACCACACGAGCGTGAGGGTGCCCAGCGCCAGGAGCACCAACCACAGGGCGACGAGGCTGCGGGAGGGACCGCCGGACCTCGTCGGGGCGTCGTCGACCCGCTCGGCCGGCGCCGTTGGTGTCGCGGGCACGGGCACTGCGGTGCGCCGCGGCTCCACCCTCCGGGTGCGACGCAGGCGCGAGGGCGGCCGCTCGGCCGCCCGCTTGCCGCGGGACGACCCGCGCGCGCGGTTGGAGGTGGGGGAAGACACGTCGGACGAGGTTACAGCCGGCGGTTGGCCAGGGACGGGTTGGTACGGCGCGCCTCGACGAGGTCGGCACGGTCGAGCGTGACCTCGATGACCGCCTCGTCACCACCCGCCGCCGCGAGCTCCTGGCCCAGCGGCCCGAACACGGTCGAGTGGCCGACGTAGCGCGGCTGCGGCTGGGCGGTACCCACCACGAAGCAGGTGTTCTCGATCGCCCGCGCAGCCAGGAGAGTGCGCCAGTGCTCGAGCTTGCGCTCACCGGGGAGCCACGCAGCGGGTACGACGATCACCTCGGCGCCGGCGTCGACGAGCCGGCGGGCCAGCTCGGGGAAGCGCAGGTCGTAGCAGGTCATCAGACCCACCTGCCAGCCCGCGACCGCCACCACGACGGGCTCGGGGGCGCCCCCGGTCAGCCGGTCGGACTCGCGGTAGCCGAAGGAGTCGTAGAGGTGGATCTTGCGGTAGGACGCCTTGGCGGCGCCGCCCACCACCAGCGTGTTGTAGGGCCGCGCCGGGTCCTCGCCGATCTCGAACATCCCGGCGACGACCGTCGTTGCGGCCGCCTCGGCCGCCTGCGAGACCTCCTGGGCGAACGGGCCGTCCAGCGGCTCGGCGAACGCGCTGATGTCCGAGCCGGCCTGGCCGAAGTCGCGGGCGAAGGCCTCCGGGAACACCACCAGGTCGGCGCCCGGCGTCACGCCGGCCGCCAGCCGCGCGCGGTTGTCCGCGGGGTCGAGCCCGCTCGCCCACTGGTGGACGCGCACGCGCAGCTGGTCGCTCATTGGACAAGCGTAGGCCCGCCGCTTCTCGGTGGTTGAGGTGCGAGCGCCAGCGAGCCTCGACACCCCGCGACTGGGAGGATGGCGCCGTGGACCTCGACCTCACCGCAGCCGGCTTCTGCGGCGTCGTGCTGGCCGGCGGCACCGGCGCGCGGATGGGCGGCGTCGACAAGGGCAGCGTCGAGCTCGACGGCCGCACCCTGCTCGAGACCGCCATCGATGCCTTCCTCGACGCCGACGAGGTCGTGGTGGTGGCACCCACGGCGGTGCCCACCACGCGTCCGGTGACGTTCGTGTGCGAGGACCCGCCGCGGGGCGGGCCGGTCGCCGGGCTGCTGACCGGTGTCGACGCGATGCTGCGACGCCCCCGCCTGGTCGGCGTGCTCGCGGTCGACATGCCGCGCGCGACGGCGTACACGATGCGGCGGCTGCGCGAGGCCGGCGCAGGACGCGACGGCGCCTTCCTCGTCGACGCGTCCGGGCGACGCCAGCTCGCCGGAGTCCTCGACGCGCGTCGCCTCGCCGCGGTGCGGCCCGACCTGGAGGGACAGCACGGCATGCCGCTCCACCGGCTGCTGGCCCCGCTCGACCTCGCCGAGGTGGCCGCGGTGGGCGACGAGGCTCTCGACGTCGACACGTGGTCGGACCTGCGCGACCTCGGCTCGGACCTCTGAGGCCTCGAGGAGCGCCCGGATCCGCCCGGTACCGCCCGGTTCCCTTGCCGCACGCGGGTCGGGTGCGAGACATTGACCCGGTGAACCTTCACGACTGGATCGACGAGCTCGCCGACGTGCTCGACGTGGAGGCCGAGGTCGACGAGGGGCTGATCCTCGACCTGGCCCGCACGGCCGCGCAGAACGTGGAGAAGAAGGCCGCGCCCATCACGGCGTACCTCCTCGGCATCGCGGCCGGGGCCGCTGATGCCGGCCCCGACGAGGTGGAGCGGCTCGCCGCCCGTGCCCAGCAGCTGGCCGAGAGCTGGGACCGGCCGGCCGACGCGCCCGACCCCGACGACGTCGACGACGACGTGCCCGACGACTCGGCGGTCGACCTCACCGACGAGGACTACGAGGACTGACGGGCGTGCGCGCTGCAGTCACCTCCGGGACCGGCGGTCCCGACGTCCTGTCCGTCGGCGACGTCGCCGAGCCGACCCCCGCGGCCGGCGAGGTCCTCCTCGACGTCGTCGCGACCGCGGTCAACCGTGCCGACACGCTCCAGCGGCAGGGGTTCTACCCGCCGCCCCCGGGCGCCCCCGACACCATCGGCCTCGAGTGCAGCGGCCGGGTCGCGGCCCTCGGTGAGGGTGTCGAGGGCTGGTCGGTGGGCGACGAGGCCTGTGCCCTCCTCGCCGGCGGCGGGTACGCCGAGCGCGTGGCGGTGCCGGTCGGGCAGGTCATGCCGGTCCCGGCCGGCGTCTCGCTCCTCGAGGCGGCCGCCCTGCCGGAGGTCGCGGCGACCGTGTGGTCCAACGTGTTCATGACCGCCCACCTCGCGGCGGGCGAGAGGTTCCTCGTGCACGGCGGTGCCGGCGGCATCGGCACCATGGCGATCCAGCTCGCCGCGGCCCGCGGCGCCGAGGTCTACGCCACCGCCGGGTCGCCGGACAAGCTGGAGCTGTGCCGCTCCCTGGGCGCCAGCCGTGCCATCAGCTACCGCGACGAGGACTTCGTCGAGGTCCTCGGAGCGGCCGGCGGCGCGGACGTCATCCTGGACAACATGGGCGCGAGCTACCTCGGGCGCAACGTCGCGGCCCTCGCGACCGGCGGCCGGCTGGTGATCATCGGCATGCAGGGCGGCACCAAGGGCGAGCTCGACATCAACGCGCTCCTGCGCAAGCGGGCCTCCGTCACGGCCACCTCGCTGCGGGCCCGTCCGCTGTCGGAGAAGGCCGCGATCTGCTGCGGGGTGGTCGAGAACGTCTGGCCGCTGGTCGCCTCGGGCGCCATCCGCCCCGTCGTCGAGAACACCATGCCGCTCGAGGACGTCGCCACCGCGCACCGGCTGATGGAGGACGGCGGCCACTCCGGCAAGATCGTCCTCACCCTCTGACGCGAACGCTGCGCCGCGTCCGACTTCGTCGGCCACGGCTAGGGTCGTGGCATGACCGAGCAGCCGCAGTCCGACCAGACCGCCACGCCGCCCACGCCGACCACGCCCGCAGGAGGCGCTGAGGACCAGGTCGTGGTCGTCGGGCCGGACGGCCAGCCGATCGGCACCATCCCTGCCAGCGCGCTCCCGCCGATGGCGCAGGTCGCCGACCGCGACGAGGACGAGGACGGCGAGCGGCACATCACCGAGCTGGTCGAGCAGCCGGCGAAGGTGATGCGGATCGGCAGCATGATCCGCCAGCTGCTCGAGGAGGTGAAGG
>CAZDAO010000349.1:0-4506 GCA_964503015.1 uncultured Nocardioides sp.
CCGGCCTGGTCACCGCCTACGAGCAGGCGATCGACGAGAGCCAGGCGTCGTACGACGCCAGGCGGCCGCGCTGACCGCCCATCGGGGTGTTCGCCCGGCTTGCGGCAGTTGGGAGGCTGGGGCGGTGACCATCGACGCGCAGTGGACCCGATGACCGCAGCCGCGGTCTACCTCATCCTCGGCCTGTCGTTGCTCGTCACGACGGTCCTCCCGCACGTGAGCCGTCGGGTTGCCCTGTCGCCTCCCATGGTCCTCGTCGGGATCGGCCTCGCGGTCGGCCTGCTGCCCCTCGGCGACGAGGTCAGCCTGCAGCCGGAGGACAACCGCGACCTCATCACCCACGTCACCGAGTTCACGGTGCTGGTGTCGCTGATGGGCGTGGGACTGGCGATCGACCGGGTGCTCGACGTGCGGTCGTGGCGGTCGTGGCGCACGTGGTCGCCGGTGTGGCGCCTGCTGCTCGTCACGATGCCGCTCACGATCCTCGGGACCATGCTCCTGGGGTGGTGGGTGGCCGGGTTGGCACCGGCCGTGGCCCTCCTCCTCGGCGCCGTCCTCGCCCCGACGGACCCGGTGCTGGCCTCCGACGTGCAGGTCGGCGAGCCGCTCACCGAGGACGAGGAGGAGGCGCGCCACGACATCGACGAGGACGACGACATCCGCTTCGCCCTGACCGCCGAGGCGGGGCTCAACGACGGCCTCGCCTTCCCCTTCGTGCACCTCGCCCTCCTGCTGCTCGCGGGCGGGTTCGGCCTGGCCGACGCGGGGACCTGGATCGGCTGGTACGTCGTCGGCAAGATCGCCGTCGGTGTCGGCGTGGGCTGGGGTGCGGGGTGGCTGTTCGGGCGCCAGGCGTTCCACGCCCGCAACGAGAACCTCCGCCTCGCCGAGGCCGGCGAGCCCCTCCTCGCCGTGGCGGCCCTGGTGGCGTCGTACGGCGCCGCGGAGCTCGTCGGCGGCTACGGCTTCCTCGCGGTCTTCACCTGCGCGGTGGCCCTCCGCTCATCCTCCCGCGCTCACTCCTACCAGCGCGCGATGCACGCCGTCGTCGAGCGGCTGGAGCGGCTGATGACGCTGCTCGTGCTGCTGGTGCTGGGGATGGCGATGACCCGCGGCCTGCTCGACCACCTGGACTGGCGTGGGGTCGCGGTCTCCCTCGCGCTCGTGCTGGTGATCCGCCCGCTCGCCGGCTACGTCGGCCTCGCCGTCCGGGCGCGCAGCGAGCACGATGACGGCGGGCTCGACCGTGGGGAGACGGCCGCCGTGGCGTTCTTCGGCGTGCGCGGCGTGGGATCGCTGTTCTACCTCGGCTACGCCGTCACCCACGAGCACGTGCCGGACGAGCCGTGGCTCTGGTCGACGGTCGCCTTCACGGTGATCGTCTCGGTCCTCCTGCACGGTGTGACCGCGACGCCGGCGATGGCGCGCATCGACGAGAGGCGGGGCCGCACCGAGAGCGGACGGGGCGCGCACGGTGCGGGCTGACAGAGTGGGCCCATGAGCACCGTCCTCGTCACCGGCGCGACCGGCTTCATCGGCCGTCGCCTCGTCCCCGTCCTGGTCGACGCCGGGCACGACGTGCGGGCGATGACCCGCCACCCCGACACCTACGACGGTCCGGGGCAGCCGGTGGGCGCCGACGTGATGGATCCCGACTCCCTGCGGTCCGCGCTCGAGGGCGTCGACGTGGCGATCTACCTCGTCCACTCCCTCGACGACCCCGACTTCGAGCGCAAGGACGCCGAGGCGGCGCGCCACTTCAGCGCCGCCGCTGCCCGGGCCGGCGTCAGGCAGATCGTCTACATGGGGGGCCTGGGTGACGAGGACCAGGAGCTCTCCGCCCACCTGCGCTCCCGGCGCGAGGTGGAGCAGCTGCTCGCCGGCGACGGCGTCCCGGTCACCGTGCTGCGCGCGGCGATCGTGGTGGGCCACGGCGGGATCTCGTGGGAGATCACCCGCCAGCTGGTGAAGAACCTGCCCGCGATGGTCGTGCCCAAGTGGGTCGCCACCCGCACCCAGCCGATCGCGATCGACGACGTGGTGCGCTACCTCGCGGGCGTCGTCGACCACCCCGATGCGATCGGGCGGACCTTCGAGATCGGCGGGACGGAGCAGCTGACCTACAAGGAGATGCTCGTGGTGGCCAACGAGGTCGCCGGCAGCCGCCCGCTCCCGATCGTCGTCGTCCCGCTGCTGACGCCCCGGCTGTCGTCGTACTGGCTGGCGCTGGTCACCGACGTCGACGTCACCACGGGTCGCAACCTCATCGACTCGATGTCGACCGAGGTCGTGGTCACCGACACCTCGATCCGCGACGTGGTGCCGGGCCAGCCGCGCCCCTACCGCGAGTCCGTACGCCGGGCGCTGGCCGAGCGAGCCGCCTCAGAAGAGCAGCGGTAGCACGAAGAGCATCGACAGCGACCACGTGATGTGGGTGAGGATCGGCGCCAGCACACCGCCGCTCGCGCGCCGCTCCAGGCCGCACACCGCGCCGAGCAGGATGGCTGCGAAGGCGAGCATCACGTTGCCGGTGGCCAGGGTCGCCACGACGTAGGCGATCGTCGTCCAGAGGACCGGGTGGCGCGGGATCGCGGCGTACATCGCGCCCCGGAAGAAGAGCTCCTCGGCGATGCCGTTGAAGAAGGTGATGATCGCCAGGATCGTGAGCGACCCCTGGTCGGCGTACTCGAGCACCGACGAGACGTAGGTCGCCAGCGGGTCGATCTCGCGCACGACCAGCCCCCCGAGCACGAAGACGCCGACCATCAGCAGGCCGAGCAGGATGGGGGCCAGGATCGGCCGGACGAAGAGCTCCCCCTCCCCCGCGATCCGGCCCAGGTGGAGCCGTCCGGAGAGGAACGCGCCCGCGGCCCAGACCCCTGCGAGGACGATGGCGGCGACGTAGAACAGGTCGCTGCCCGGTTCGAGCCGCAGCGACCAGCCGAGCACGCCCGCGCCGACGAGCACCACGACCGCGGCCACGACCTGACGTCGCCGGAAGGCGGCGGCGGTGTCTCGCTGGTCGCGGGGCACGACGTCCCACAGCGATCGCCGGATCCAGGTGCGCATGACCACCACTCTAGGAAGGGCTACCCGCCGGTCGTGAGCCGGCTCGGGCCACGACCGCCCGCGCCCGACGACCCGTCGTCCGGGTCGGGCCGTTCAAGGTGGCGGCACCCGACATGCCCGACCGCCAAGGTGGCGGCACACGACACCTCCACCGGCCGATCGGATGTCGTCTGCCGCCACCTTCGTACGCGGGATGTCGTCTGCCGCCACCTTCGTACGCGGGATGTCGTCTGCCGCCGCCTTCGGGGGGTCACCCGACCGGGGCCTCGACGCACGCTGGCCCTTGAGTCTCCAGGAGACTCAAGGGCCAGTGGGTGCTGCGTGCGCGCCGCGGCCGAGGGTCAGCGACCGCGGCTGAACGACGCGGGGCTGTGGCCGCCGCTGCGCTGGCCGGACTGGCCGGCCGAGCCGCTGCGACGACGCTGGCCGCCGCCGCGCTGACCGCCCTGCGAGCCCTGGCCGCCCTGCGACCCGCCGGACGCCTTGGCGCCCTGGCCGGACCGCTGGCCACCCTGGCCGGACCGCTGGCGCGAGCCCTGGCCGGAGGACTGGGCGCCGCCGCCGTTGCCACGACGACGCGAGCGGTTGCGACCGCCGCCGTTGGCGCGGGCGCCCTGGGCGCCGGCACCGGTGGGGGTCTCGACGACGAGACCGCCGGGGACGAGCGAGCGCTCACCCGGTGCGAGCTGCACGAGCACCGGGTGGTCGGGACCGTTGACCTTGGTGGTGACCGGCTTGATGCCGGCCTGCCGGGTCAGGTCGCGCACGTCCTTGACCTGCTCGTCGGTCATCAGCGTGATGACGGTGCCCTCGTTGCCGGCCCGCGCCGTGCGGCCCGAGCGGTGGAGGTAGGCCTTGTGCTCGACCGGCGGGTCGGCGTGCACGACCAGCGCCACGTCGTCGACGTGGATGCCGCGGGCCGCGATGTCCGTGGCCACCAGCGTGGTCGCCGTGCCGGAGTGGAAGGCCTCCATGTTGCGGGTGCGGGCGTTCTGCGACAGGTTGCCGTGCAGCTCGACGCTCGGCACGCCGGACTTGTTGAGCTGGCGGGCGAGCGCCTTGGCGCCGTACTTGGTGCGGGTGAAGACGACCGTGCGGCCGGGCGCGCTGGTCAGGTCGACCAGCACCGGCACCCGCTGCTCGCGCGAGAGGTGCAGCACGTGGTGGTGCATCGTGGCGACCGGCGACTGCGCCGAGTCGGCCTCGTGGGTCACCGGGTTGGTCAGGAACCGCTTGACCAGCACGTCGATCGCCTTGTCGAGCGTGGCCGAGAACAGCAGGCGCTGACCCGACTGCGGGGTCTTGTCCATGATCCGGCGGACGCCGGGCAGGAAGCCGAGGTCGGCCATGTGGTCGGCCTCGTCGAGCACGGTGATCTCGACGGCGGCCAGGTCGGCGTGGCCCTGGCCCATGAGGTCCTCGAGCCGGCCCGGGCAG
>CAZDAO010000350.1:0-535 GCA_964503015.1 uncultured Nocardioides sp.
GATCGAACGCCCTTGTAACGAAGTACATCAAGCCCGCGGGTTCGCCACCAACGGTCGCCGCGCCGTGCCAAAGCGGTGGCGGGATGATCAGCGCCCCCGGCGCCTGCTCCCCGATCACCGCCATCCACGCAAACGGCGCATCCTGCCTATACACGCCAACCTTGATATGCCCGCGAAGACACAGCCAGAAATCGGTCTGTTTCCGGTGGCGGTGCCAGGCCTTGACCTGGGTGGCGCCGGCGGCGACGTCGATGTCGACCGCCAGGCGCGGGGTGGCCAGCAACCCGACGGCACCGACGACCCCCGCGTCGGCAGCGCCGTCGTCGGTCAGCAGGCCGCGCCGGCGCAGCGTGTCGGGCGGGTCGTGGAGCGTGCCGAGCGCATCGGTGTAGGCGGAGTCCTCGACCGAGCCGCGACTCTGGCCGAGCCGTCCCGCGAGCGACTGCCCACCGGCTCCGGCCCCGTCACCGGCGACGACGTCGAACGGCAGGGGCGCGCCGCCGGCCAGCTCGGCGACCAGGCGCAGCTCGGGCAG
>CAZDAO010000350.1:545-4505 GCA_964503015.1 uncultured Nocardioides sp.
CCGGGCCATGCCGTCGAGGAAGCTCGCCGGGGGTGCCGGTGGCGTGGTCAGGTCGATGGTCACCATGTCAGAGCCCCGGGAGCTCGACGGTCAGCCAGTCCTTGTGACCGGCCGGGGGCGGATCGAACGCCAGCAGCGCGGCCTCCGCCGCGTCGGGCCGCCCGGCGGCGTCACCGGCTTCGCTGGCGCGGGTCCGGGCGTCCTCGACGAGGGTGGTCGCCTTGTGCGAGCGCACCTCGATGGCCTCCTTGAGCGTGTCGACCTCGGCGAGGTGCTTGGCGAGCGACTCGGCGGCCGTCTCGTGCTGCGCGGCGGCGGTGCGGAGGTGCCCGGCGCGCTCCTTGATGCGCTCGCGCATCGCGTCGGCGGCCTTGCCGTGCCACGGCACGGCCTCGGCCTGGGAGACCAGGCGTGCGGCGAGGGCGCGGATGTCGCCGCCCTGCTCGCGCAGCTGGGCCACGCGCTTGCGGCCCGCGGCCGTGTCGCCGTACATCGATCACTCCCTCTCGTCGGCGCACGCCTACCCGTCGCGCGCTCCTCCCAAACGTGCTCCGTCCGCACGATTCTGGCCCACGCGGGCGGCCGGGTCGAACCCTCCGGACGGCCGCGCCCGTCGCGTGGGACCGGGCGCAGGCGACCCGGCGCGGCCGATAGGATCAGGGCAGCGACCAGTCCGGTCCCGCCGATGGCACGAGGTGTGCATGACATTCGACGTCCACCAGCTCGACGCGTTCGTGCTGGTCGGCGCGGCGGTGACGTTGGCGGCGATCCTCGCGGTGCGCATCTCGGCGCGTGCCGGCCTGCCCTCGCTGCTGATCTACCTGCTCATCGGCGTGCTGCTCGGCGAGGGCGGGCCCTTCGCCATCCCCTTCGAGGACGCCCAGCTCGCGCACGCGCTCGGCTTCGGCGCCCTCGCCGTCATCCTCGCCGAAGGTGGCCTGACGACCGACTGGCGGCAGATGCGGCCCAGCATCCGCCTCGGGGTCTCCCTCTCCACCCTCGGCGTCGCGGTGTCGGTGGCCGTGGTCGCGGTCGGCACCCACTACCTGCTGGGACTGCCGTGGGAGCTCGCCGTCCTGCTGGGTGCCGTGTGCTCGCCGACCGACGCGGCAGCGGTGTTCTCGGTGCTGCGCATCGTGCCGCTGCCCAAGCGCCTGACCGGCGCGCTCGAGGCGGAGTCCGGCCTCAACGACGCCCCGACCGTCGTCCTCGTCGGCATCATCTCGACCGGCGTGGTCGGCGAGGCGAGCCTGTTCGAGGTCGCCGGCACCATCGCCTTCGAGCTCGTCGCGGGCGGTGTCACCGGTGCGGCGTGCGGGTTCGCCGGCGCCTGGCTGATGCGGCGCGTCGCGCTGCCGTCCTCGGGCCTCTACCCGCTCGCCGTGATGTGCCTGGCGTTCCTGGCGTACGGCGCCGCTGCCGCGGTGCACGCGTCCGGCTTCGCCGCCATCTACGTCGCCGCGTTGATCCTCGGCAACAGCGAGCTGCCACACCGGGTCGCCACCCGGTCCTTCGCCGAGGGCGTGGCGTGGCTCGCGCAGATCGGGCTGTTCGTGATGCTCGGCCTGCTGCTCTCGCCGGGCCGCATCGACCTGGACACGGTGGTCGACGCGATCGTCACCGGCCTGGTGCTGACGTTCGTGGCCCGGCCGCTCTCGGTCCTCGCCAGCACCGTCGTGCAGCGCATGGGCGCGCGCGACATGGTCTTCATCTCCTGGGCGGGGCTGCGTGGTGCGGTGCCGATCGTGCTGGCCACGATCCCGCTGGCCGAGGGCGTCGCCGGTGCCGACCACCTCTTCGACATCGTCTTCGTGATGGTCGTCGTCTACACGCTCCTCACCGGGCCGACGCTGCCGTGGGTCGCCCGGCTGCTCGGGGTGGCGCTGCGCTCGGAGCCCCGCGGGCTCGACCTGGAGGCGGCTCCCCTCGAGCGGGTCGCGGCCGACCTGCTCCAGGTCACGATCGCGCCGACGTCGAAGATGCACGGCGTCGAGGTCGGCGAGCTGCGGCTGCCCCCGGGTGCCTCGGTGTCGCTGGTCATCCGGGCGGGCGAGGTGCTCGTGCCCGAACGGCGTACGGTGCTGCGCTCGGGCGACGACCTGGTGGTCGTGACGCCCCGCAAGGTCCGCGAGGCGACCGAGACCCGGCTGCGCCAGGTGTCGCAGAACGGCCGCCTCGCCCAGTGGCTCGGCGACCCCTCGCGACGCGACCCGGACTGAGCCGCGGCGGGCTCACTCCGAGCCGGTCGCCTTGCAGATGCTCGCGTCGGACTCGGCGACGACGGACTCCACCTGCTTCTTGCGCAGGGAGGTGAACTTCTCGCCGAGCACCACGACGATGCCGACCCCGATCGGGTCGCCGGGCACGACCTGGGCGCCCTTGAACTGCCGCTGGACCAGCTGGACCGCGGGATTGGTCGGGTCGGAGCTCCAGATCTGGGTGGTCGCGGCCGGCTGCGGGGAGTCGGCGACGTCGCCGGCGACGAAGCCGCGCTCCTCGAGCTGGGCGCTGGTCGCCCCCGCGAGTCCGCTGCGGCCGCTGCCGTTGAACACGCTGACCACCACCTGGTCCCGGCGCACCTCGCTGCCGGCCGCCACGGTCGCGTTCTCGCAGATCGGCACCGGCTCGTCCTCGGGGAACGGCTCGGTGAACGCCGACCAGCCCCACAGTGTGGCAGCCACGACGAGGAGGCCGAGGGTGGCGAGCGTCAGCGCCGAGCGCAGTGCCCCGCTCATGCGGGAGCCTGGTGGACGCGGGCGTGCAGCACGCTGCGCTGCTGGAGCGCGGCGCGCAGCGCGCGGTGCAGCCCGTCCTCGAGGTAGAGGTCGCCGCGCCACTGCACGACGTGCGCGAAGAGGTCGCCGTAGAACGTGGAGTCCTCGTCGAGCAGGGCGTCGAGCTGCAGCGTGTCCTTGGTGGTCACCAGCTCGTCGAGCCGCACCTGGCGCGGGGGCAGGTCGGCCCACTCGCGCGAGGTCAGCCCGTGGTCGGGGTAGGGCCGGCCGACGCCCACCCGCTTGAAGATCACGCGGGGATCATAACGACGCCCTCGTGGCGGCCCACCGGCGTGACTAGGCTCCGCACATGAGCGAGCCCTCCGAGTCGCAGCCGCCCACGCCCGCCGACACCCCTCCCGAGCCGATCGTGGAGGCCCCCGCGGCGGAGGCGGCCGCCCCGACGGACCCGATCTCGGCAGCCGTCGCGCCGGGCTACCGGTTCGAGGGGCCGGCCCTGGAGCTGGGTGGGCTGATGCTCGACGCGGAGCACCTCGGCGACGTGCCCATCCGCATCCCGCTCGGCATGCTCAACCGGCACGGTCTCGTCGCCGGCGCGACCGGCACCGGCAAGACCAAGACGCTGCAGCTGCTGGCCGAGCAGCTCAGCGCCAACGGCGTACCCGTGTTCGCAGCCGACATCAAGGGTGACCTCTCCGGGCTCAGCGTGCCGGGTGAGGCGAGCGAGAAGCTGAGCGCCCGCACCGCCAGCGTCGGCCAGGCGTGGACCGCCACCGGCTTCCCGACCGAGTTCTACGCGATCGGCGGGCAGGGCATCGGCGTACCGGTGCGGGTGACCATGTCGGCGTTCGGCCCGACCCTGCTCGCCAAGGTGCTGGGCCTCAACGAGACCCAGGAGTCCTCGCTGGGCCTGGTCTTCTACTACTGCGACAAGAACGGGCTGCCGCTGCTGGACCTGTCCGACCTGCGGGCGGTGCTGCAGTACCTCACCGGCGACGAGGCGGGCAAGGCCGAGCTCAAGGGCATCGGCGGCCTGTCGCCGCAGACGGCCGGGGTGATCCTGCGCGAGCTGATCACGTTCGAGGCGCAGGGGGCGGACGTGTTCTTCGGCGAGCCGGAGTTCGAGACCAAGGACTTCCTCCGCACGACCGACGACGGCCGCGGCATCATCAGCCTCCTCGAGCTGCCCAACCTCCAGGACCGGCCGGCGCTCTTCTCCACCTTC
>CAZDAO010000351.1:0-4492 GCA_964503015.1 uncultured Nocardioides sp.
GTCGTCGAGCTCGGCCACCGACGTGTCGAGGCGCTCGGTGACGGGCCCGTCCCCGACCATCGCCGCGACACCCTGGAGCTGCAGCCCGGTGGCGAACAGCCGCTGGATCACGATGTCGTGCAGGTCGCGCGCGATGCGCTCGCGATCGGACAGCAACGCCATCTCCTGGCGGTCGGCCAGCGCCTGCGTGCGGTCGAGCGAGAGTGCGACCTGGTCGCCGAACCCGGCGAAGAGGTCACGCTCCTGCACGTCGAGGAGGCTGGAGCCGGGGTGGGTCACCGCGACGAGGGCGTTCACCGGCGCGAGGTGCGAGCGCAGCGGCACCACGACCATGGGGACGCCGTCCACGCGGGTCGTCGTGACGGGGCTGCCCGGCCCGGCCCCGGTCGCCTCACGGGCCGCGGCGAGCGACCGCGTGATGAGCTCGGGGTCCGCGTCGGGTGCCACGCTCAGGGTGTCGTGCTCGGAGCCGAGGGAGGACCACAGGGCGACCGCCTCGGCGCCGGAGACCTGGCGTGCGGTGGAGACGATCTGGTGCAGCGCCGTCGGCAGGTCGACGGGCGGCTGGAGGAGCTCGGAGAGGTCGGCCGAGGCCTCGAGCCACTGCCGCCGGCGCTCGCTCAGCGCGAAGGACCGGGCGTTGCTGATGACGTAGCCCGCCGTCCGGGCGAGCTCCTCGACCAGGCGCTCGTCGTCGTCGGTGAACGGGCCCCCGCCGCCCTTCTCGGTCAGGTAGAGGTTGCCGAAGACCGTGCCCCGGATCCGGACCGGCATGCCGAGGAACGTCGTCATCGGCGGGTGGTTGGGCGGGAACCCGACCGAGGACGGGTGGGCGGACAGGTCGTGCAGCCGCAGCCCGGACGGGTCCTCGATGATCACCCCGAGGATCCCGCGCCCGCGGGGCAGGTCACCGATGGCTGCGCGGGTCTTGTCGTCGACGCCGGTGGTGATGAACTCGACCAGCTCGCCATCGCGGCCGAGCACGCCCATCGCACCGTAGCGGGCGCCGGTGAGGGCGGTCGCCGCCTCGACGATCCGGGTCAGGGCGAGGTCGAGGTCGAGGTCGCTGGAGATCGCGGTGACCGCTTCCAGCAGGGAGCGGGCGTCAGCGCCGAGGTCCGGTGTGTGGGTCACACCGCAGATTGTGGCGCATCCGGGCCCGCGTCAGGCGAGACGACGTACGGGCAGGTGCGCCCAGGGATCCCAGCCGCCACCGAGCTGGCGGCCGCTGAGCTCGGTCCACGGGATGCGGACGACGAGGTTGCGCTGGCCCTCCGCCCACGGGCGCGGTCCCCAGTGCCGCGCGATCTCGGCGAGCTCCTCCGCGTCGTCCACGAAGGCGGCGCGTCCGCGGACCGAGACGCTCCAGCCCCGCTGGTTCTCGTAGTCGAACTGGTCGACCTCGAAGCACAGCTGGGCGTCGCGGCCGTAGGTCCCGAGCAGGCTGTAGGCCGTCGTGCGGACCAGGATCGAGTCGTCGTCCACGGCGTAGTTCACCGGCACGATGTGCGGTCCCGTCGGCGTGCTGACCGCGACCCGGCCGGCGATCCCCGCACGGAGCAGGCGCACGCAGTCCTCGCGTGAGAGGTCGAGCATGGTGTGCATTGGAGGCTCCTGTCGTAGGGCACCAGCCTCCCTCGGGGAACCTGCGCCAGGGAGGGTCGAAGGTCCCCCTCAGTGGACCTCAGGGCCCGTCGTTCGTGATCAGCCCGCCCGTCGTCGGCTGGTAGGGGTTCAGGCCGTGGTCGATGGCGTACTGCTTGAGGTAGCCCTCGCGACCCAGCACCCGGATCCGCTCGGCGATCTTGGCGGCCTCGGCCTTCTCGACCGCGATCTGAGCCTCGGCTGCCTTCACCTGGGCGGCGGCCTCGGCCTCCTTGGCCTTCGCCCGGGCGACCGCCTCCTGCTGGGCCACGAGCGCGGCCTTGACCGCCTCCGGCGGCACCGGCTTCTGCAGCGTGATCGCGAAGTCGGTGAAGAACTCCTCCTCGCCGTCGATCTGGCGCCCGACGAGGTCGGGCATCTGCTCGAGCACGTCGCGCTCCCACTGCGCCTTGACGTTGGGGTCGGTGTAGAGCTCGGTGTAGGTGTAGTTCTGGCTCGCCCGGTCGATGGCCGTCTCGAGCGGTCGGCTGATGTAGACGCTGAGCATCTGCAGCCAGCCGGCCGACCCGTTGCCGTCGGCGGAGTCCATGTAGGCGGCGTAGCGGTTGCCGATGAGGTCGTGGAACTTCTGCAGCGTCGTGCAGTCGGTGTTGAGGAGGAAGGCGGCGACGCCGTCGACACTCATCTCGATGCCGTCCTTGGTCACGAACGTGACCGGGGTGCGGTCGCCGCCTTCGCCGAAGACGTAGTTCCGCTGCGAGGTCGGGTAGAGGTAGTGCTTGTCGCCCGGCCCGTCCCACGCGCGGGTCGAGCGCTGCACGCAGTCCTCGAACCGGCGGGGCGTGAAGGCGCCGTCGCTGTAGTGCAGGGCGACCTGGTCGGGGCCCGTCGAGACCGTCGTCGGGCGGACGAAGAGCAGCACGGCGAGGAGGAGGGCGACGACGAGGCCGAGGCCGAGGACGACCCTGCTGAGCTTCTTCACAGCGGCGGGAGCGGTGGGCATCTGGTCCTCAGTCGTTCGGGCCGGAGAGCCGGCGGTGGTGGGTGGAGATCTCGTCGATGATGATGGTGGACAGCTCGGGTGACACGTCGCGGTGCTGCCAGGCCAGCTCACGCAGCTGCTCGATGAAGGCGTCGCGCTCGGCGACGGCCGCCCGGTCCGCGGCGGCCCGGTCCTCGGCGGCCGGTGCCGAGGACGGGGGCGCGGACGAGCGGCCCAGCCAGAACGCCACGGGCAGCGCGACCGCCACGAGCAGCACGAAGAGGAGGGTCACCAAGGGCATGGCCGCATCCTGCCCTGTGCCGACCCGCTCAACCCCCATTTCCGGGTAGTCCAGTGGCCGGCTGCTGTCATTCGGCCCGACGGACGACGTCTCGTCACTGGACCACCCCGACAGGGGGTGGGATCTTCGAGCGCACTCCACGTTGACGGCCGGGTCTAGCGTGGACGACGTGACCCAGAGCCAGTCCCCGAGCCAGCCCCCGAGCCAGCACCAGAGCCAGCACCAGAGCCAGCACCGGAGCCAGCACCCCGACGCGAGCACGCTCGGCCAGCTCCGCGAGAGCGGCCACCAGCTCAAGACACTCCGTGAGGAGATCCGCGACAACCTGCTCGACCGGCTCGGCCGGGGCGAGGACCCGTGGCCCGGGCTGCACGGCTTCGCCGACACCGTCATCCCGCAGGTCGAGCGGGCGCTGCTCGCCGGCCACGACATCGTGCTGCTCGGCGAGCGCGGCCAGGGCAAGACCCGGCTGCTCCGCTCGCTGGTCGGCCTGCTCGACGAGTGGACCCCGGTCATCTCCGGGTCCGAGCTGGGTGAGCACCCCTACGAGCCGATCACCGTCGCGTCGCGGCAGGCCGTGGCGACCTACGGCGACGACCTGCGCATCTCGTGGCGCCACCGCGACGAGCGGTACGCCGAGAAGCTGGCCACGCCGGACACCTCGGTCGCCGACCTAATCGGCGACGTCGACCCGATGAAGGTCGCGGAGGGGCGCCACCTCGGCGACCCGGAGACCATCCACTTCGGCCTGATCCCGCGCAGCCACCGCGGCATCGTCGCCATCAACGAGCTGCCCGACCTCGCGGAGCGGATCCAGGTCGCGATGCTCAACGTCATGGAGGAGCGCGACATCCAGATCCGCGGCTACGTCCTCCGGCTGCCGCTCGACGTGCTCGTGGTCGCGAGCGCCAACCCCGAGGACTACACCAACCGCGGCCGGATCATCACCCCGCTCAAGGACCGCTTCGGTGCCGAGATCCGCACCCACTACCCGCGCGAGGTCGAGGAGGAGATCGCGGTCATCGCCCAGGAGGCCGAGCTGGTCGCCGAGGTGCCCGACTACCTCCTCGAGGTGCTGGCCCGCTTCACCGCCAACCTGCGCGACTCGCAGTCGGTCGACCAGCGTTCGGGCGTCAGCGCGCGCTTCGCGATCGCCGGCGCGGAGACGATCGCCGCGGCCGCGCTGCACCGCGCCACCACCCAGGGCGAGGCCGAGGCGGTCGCCCGCGTCGTCGACCTCGAGACGGCGGTCGACGTCCTCGGCGGCAAGATCGAGTTCGAGACCGGCGAGGAGGGCCGCGAGGCCGAGATCCTGACCCACCTGCTGCGCACGTCGATCGCCGAGACGGTCCGGGCGCACCTCGCCGGCATCGACCTGCGCCTCCTCGTCGACGCCATCGAGGAGGGTGCGATGGTCACCACCGGTGCCCGGGTCGGTGCCCGGGACTTCCTCGCCGGGCTCCCGGTGCTGGGGGAGTCCGACCTCTACGACCAGGTCTGCGACCGCCTGGGCGCCAGCAACGACGGGGAGCGGGCCGGCGCCCGCGAGCTCGCGCTCGAGGGGCTCGACCTTGCGCGCAGGATCGGCAAGGACGCCGACGCCG
>CAZDAO010000352.1:0-4492 GCA_964503015.1 uncultured Nocardioides sp.
GTCACGGCGTCGGCGAGCGGCTTCTCCGCGGCCACCAGCGCGGGGAGGTTCGCCTTGGCGGCCGCCAGGTCCTTGCCGAGCTGCTCGGCCTCCTGGTGGAGCGGCTCGATGTGCTGCGTGTCGTAGGCCCTCATCGCAGCGCTGGCAGCCGACACGGCGGCGGCCTGGTCGGCGAGGGGCTGGGCGTGGGCGTCGATCTGTCGCTGCAGGTCGGCGGCCACCGCTGCCCAGCTCTGGATGTCGGCCTGGATCTCGGCCAGCCGGGCGTTGAGCTGGTTGAGGTGGACCTCGATGTCCACCCGCTGGGCCTTCCTCTGGTTGTACTCGGCCTGGGCACGGTCCAGCAGTGCCTCCGCCTCGTCCAGGCCCGAGACCGGTCGCCACGTCCCGTTGCGCAGGCCCTCCCAGTGCCCGAAGTTCCTCCGGGTGGCGTCCCACTGCGCCTTCCGGCGCTCGAAGTCGAGGCGGCAGGCCTCCTTGTAGTCCCAGGCCTGCTGCTCGGCGGCCCAGGCGGCGCTGTGGGCGTCCTGGACCTGGGTGATCTCGGCCTGCACGTTGCTGGCGGCCACCGCGGCCTCGTTCTGGTTGGTCCGGGCGGTGGTCTGCTGCGCCCTGAGCGCCTGCACGGCGTTCTGCAGCTCGACCTGGCGCGCGCTCGCGGCGTCGTAGGCGTCACGCAGCGGCTTGTAGCCGGCCTGCGCGGCCGCCATCCGCTGCTCGAGGTCCGCCCAGAGGGCGCCCTCACTGTCGACGAGGGCCTGGGCACGGTCGAGGGCCGCCTTGGCCGCGGCGTGCTTGGTGCGAGCCTCGTCGAGGGCCACGGACGCGGACTGGTAGGTGAAGATCGCCGCGGTGCCCGCGTCGCGAAGGGCCTGCAGCTTCGTCTCGGCCGTGTCCACCGCGGCCGCCGCCCGCCGCTTCGCCTTCACGGCCTTGCGCAGCTTGGCCTTCAGCTTCTTGACCGAGACCTTCTCGGACGAGACCGCGGCGGGCTTGGCGTGGACCTCCCGGCTCGAGCCGGCGGCAGCCGTGGTGTCCGCAGCGGTCGCGGCGGGCGCCGACAGGGGGACGGACACCGAGACGGACAGGGCGGCGGCTACGAGCAACGCTGCGGTGCGGTTGCCGGTCTTTATCAAGGACACTCCTGGCGGTGACGCTCAGTCAGGACGGTCCTGACGGTCGGGCCGTACCTTCCCCCCACCGGTCGGTCCAAACCCCTCGGTTCAGCCGGCGGCGCAGACGAGGTCCTCGACGGTGTCGCTGACGTCGGCGACCATGCCCATGCTCGTCGGCAGCGCGGTGACGGCCACGACCGCCCAGCGGCCGTCGTCGGTCACCAGGTTGCGGGTCTCGAACCCCTGGATGTCGCCGCCGTGGCCCCATCCGACCGCACCGCAGTCCAGCTCGGCGCGCGCCAGCCCGAGGCCGTAGCGCCAGCCCGGCTCGGCGTCGAAGTGCGGCGCCCGGACGGTGTCGCGCATCTGCTCCAGCTGGGCCGGCGCGAGCAGGTCGCCACCCACCAGGGCCGTCATGAAGGCGCCGAGGTCCGCGGGCGTGGAGACCAGCTGGCCGGCTGCCCAGCCGAGCGAGGGGTCCATCCGGGTGATGTCCTCCCACGGCGCTCCCGGCTCCTCGGCGAGGTAGCCCCGGGGGTGGCTGCCGCGGATGCGCTGCTCCCCGGCCTTCGGCCAGTAGGTGTCGCGGAGACCCAGAGGGCGGATGATGCGCCGGGTGATCTCCTCGCCGATGGGGCGTCCGGTGACCCTCTGGACGAGCAGGCCCAGCGCGACGTAGTTGGTGTTGGAGTACTCCCACCTGCTGCCGGGCGCGAAGTGGCGCTCCTCGGCCAGGGCCGCGTCGAGGAGGTCGTGCGGCTCGAAGTAGGTGTGCGCCACCGCGCCCAGCGACCCGCCGGCCTCGATGACCAACGCGTCGTAGTCGGGCAGCCCGCTGGTCTGCTGGAGGAGCTGGCGGACGGTGATGCGTCGGCCGTCCCCGCCGGGCCCGCGCACGACGCCCGGCAGGTAGCGCTCGACCCGCGCGTCGAGGTCGACCTCGCCCTCCTCGACGAGCTGCAGCACGACGGTGGCGGTGAACATCTTGGTGTTGCTCGCGATCCGGACCCGCGAGTCGGCAGGGACCGGCTCGCCGGTCGCGAGGTCCCCGGTCCCGGAGGTGTAGGTCCGCACCCGGCCGTCCGCGTCGCCCACCGCGGCGATCACGCCGGGGAAGCCGGTGCGCGAGACGAGGCGGTCGACGCGCTCCTGCGCGGAGGGGGGCTCGACGGAGGTGGCCCTCGCGTCCACCACGTTGGTGGTCACGGACAGGGCGACGGCGGCGGCGGCGAGCGCGGCCGCCGTACGACGGGACAGGTGGCGTGGCAGGTGGAACACGGGATCTCCTCGATGAGTGGTTGTCGTGGTGTCTCAACCGTCGCCGTTCGCGCGCCGCGGCTCGATCCCGCTGCCTGCCGGGTCGGTGGTACAGCAGGCACTACTCCTGGCCCAGAGTGCTTGGGACGCGCCACGCCCGGCCCCTACGGTGCAGTCGTGTCCCGCACCGCTCCGCTCCTCGCCCGCCGCACGCTGCGCTCGCTCGAGCAGCTGCTCGGCGGCTTCGGCACCGCCCTCCTGGCGCTGGGCGTGCTCGCGTGGACGGTGACGCTCGGCTGGTTCACCGCCCGCGCGACGCTCGGCGTCGTGCACGGGCTCGCCGACCGCGAGCGCGCACGGCTGGGGCGCTGGGGCGAGGAGGTCCTGCCGCCCACCGAGCGACCGGACCGGTGGGGCGAGGCGTTCCGCGACCCGGCCACCCGGGCGGAGCTGCACTGGCTGGCGCGGCACGCGGTCACCGGGAGCGTGGTGGGCTTCCTGGCCCTCCTCGCTCCGGTGTCGGCGGTGCGCGACCTGACCTTCCCGCTCTGGTGGTGGACGCTCCCCGAGGGCTGGGCGAGCCCGTCGCTCGCGCTGTGGGTCGTCGACAGCTGGTCGGGCGTCCCCGCCGTGGTCGCGCTCGGCGTGGCCTGGGCGGCGCTCACGGTCCGGGGCGCGCCGGTGGCAGCGCGGCGGCAGCTGCGGGTCGGCCGACGGCTGCTCGGCGAGGCGCCGGGGGACCTGACCCTCCGGGTCGCCGAGCTCACCCGGACCCGCGCGGCCGCGCTCGACGCGCACGCGGCCGAGCTGCGCCGGATCGAGCGGTCCCTGCACGACGGCGCACAGAACCGCATCGTCGCGGCGACGGTGATGATCGGCGCTGCTCGCCGCAGCCTCGTCGGGGCGCCGGACCGGACCGAGCAGCTGCTCGGGCAGGCGCAGGACGCGGCCGAGCTCGCGCTGGCCGAGCTCCGGGCGGTGGTCCGGAGCATCCTGCCGCCGGTGCTCGCCGACCGAGGGCTCGAGGGAGCCCTGCACGGTCTCGCCGCGGCCAGCCCGGTCCCGTGCACCACCGAGGTCGACGTCCCGGCCCGGTGTGCCGCGGCCGTGGAGGCGACCGTCTACTTCGTGGTCGCGGAGGCCCTCACCAACGTCGCGCGGCACAGCGGAGCCGGGCGGGTCGACGTCGTCGTACGCCGGCGCGTGGACGACCGCGTCGAGGCGGTCGTCCGCGACGACGGCAAGGGCGGCGCGCAGGAGGGGAACGGCACCGGGCTGGCCGGCATCCGCCGCCGGGTCGAGGCGATGGACGGACGCTGGTCGCTGGCGAGCCCGGCCGGTGGACCGACCGAGCTGAGGGTGGAGGTCCCGTGCGGATCGTGATCGCGGAGGACGACCCCCTGCTTCGCGAGGGGATCGGCGCCGTGCTGGTCGCGGAGGGCCACGAGGTCGTCGCGTCGGTGGGCGACGGCGACCGGTTGCTCGATGCCGTGGACCGGCACGAACCGGACGTCGCGGTGGTCGACGTCCGCATGCCGCCGACGCACACCGACGAGGGCGTCCGCGCCGCGGTCGAGGCTCGGCGGCGACGCCCCGGCCTCCCCGTCCTGGTGCTGTCGGCGTACGTCGAACGGGCCTTCGCCACCGACCTGCTCGCCCAGGGCAGCTCCGGCCTGGGCTACCTGCTCAAGGAGCGGGTCGGGCGCGTCGAGACCTTCGTCCAGGCGCTGGAGCACGTCGCGCGTGGGGGCACCGCGATCGACCCCGAGGTGGTCGCGCAGCTGGTGGCGCGCCCCGACCCGAGGATGTCCCGGCTCACCGCACGCGAGCGCGAGGTGCTCTCCCTGATGGCCGAGGGGCGCGGCAACGCCGCCATCGCGCAGGAGCTCGTCGTGACCGACGGGGCGGTGCACAAGCACATCCGCTCGATCTTCGCCAAGCTCGACCTGCCACCGTCCGACGACGCCGACCGGCGGGTGACCGCGGTGCTGCACTACCTGGACAACCGCTGACGCCGCCCGCTCCGCCCACCACGGCCTGTCGAACAGGACGAAGTCCGACCCGGCGTACGCCGCCGCGCTCGGCCGCCCCTCCTGTCGGCACCTCGTCCTGTTCGACAC
>CAZDAO010000353.1:0-4474 GCA_964503015.1 uncultured Nocardioides sp.
CGTCCCCAACGCCTACGTCCGCCTGCTCGACCGCAGCGGCGAGTTCACCGCGGAGGTCCCGACCTCCGCCACCGGGCACTTCCGGTTCTTCGCCGACGACGGTGAGTGGACCCTGCGCACGCTCGCGCCGAAGGCCGAGCCCGTGGACACGCGCGTCGTCGCCGCCACCGGTTCGGTGGCCGAGGTGCAGGTGCTCGTCACGGCCTGATCCAGCCGACACGAAGGGGCTCCGACCACACGCTGGTCGGAGCCCCTTCGTGCTGTACGTCAGCGTGCGCGCGGCCCCTGCCGGTCGCGCTCCCGCGGCGACTCGATCATCACCGGGACCAGGCCGACCTTGACCCGCTTGGCCGACCCCATCGGACGCACCGTGCCGTCGGGGGCGGACACCGTGGTCGTCCCAGCAGGCACCAGGACACGCCGTTCGTATCCCGACACGCTCCAGAGAACACGACGTTCGCTCTCGCGCGTCACGAAGAGGCACGAGTAGAGGTCGCCGTTCCTCGTGATGGTGCACCCCTTTGCCTTGGTGCCGATCAACCAGGGCTGGATCACGCCGAACGCCTTTCCGGACGGTGCGACCTCGCCGTCGGCCGTCAACATGGCGGTGTTCATGTGGGCCACCGGCTTCGACCAGTAGTGCCAGTAGACGCGCTGTGTGCCGATCGACGCGTTGAGGACGTAGGTCTTCACCACGTTGGCGACCTGCTGGTCCATGCTGATCCGGGCGGTGGGCTTGAACCCCAGCACGTCGTAGTTGATCTCGACGATCCAGATCGGGCCGGTGAACCCCTGATCAGCCGTGATGCGACGCAACCACTTGACCAGCCTGATTGCCTTCTCAGGACCCCATCGGGGGAGTGGGAAGCCGCTCAGCGTCGCGACGTCGACCCACTTGCCGACACGCTTCCCCTTGACGCGCATCTCCCAGAACTTCCGGAACCAGTCACGGTTCTCCCGGTAGCGGATCGGTCCTTGAGGGGCGACGACCCGGGCCTGGGGTGCACGCCCGTCGACCTCGCGGGACATGATCCAGGCCATCTTGGCCATGTTCCGTGGAGTTCCGACGTAGTTGCCAGGGACGTTCATCTCGGCCCACACCTGGTAGTCCACGCCAGCGCCGTAGCGCTCGACCAAGGCCCGCACGAAGGCGCGGTAGGCGCGGAGCCTCGGGGGCTGGACGTAGATGGGTGCGCCCGGCATCCGGTGAACCGCGTGGAAGGACGGCGTGCCGAACAACGTGAACAATGGCCGCGACTGGTTCGCCCGGGCCATCGCGACCCGGGCGTCGAGTCCGGTCCAGTCGTACGTCCCCGGGGAGACCTCGACCTTCGACCAGTTCACGATCAGGCGCATCGTCGGCGTCGGGCCGAGCGGCGCGGTGGGGGCCGTCTGCTGGATCAGGTCCATCCCGAAGAGCTCGGGCTTCACCCGCTCGGCGTGCGCCGACGGGACGGGCGACCACGCCACGAGGGACGCGGCGAGGGCGCCGAGGACGGTGCGGACGACGGTGCGGAGGGCTGGAGTGCTCATCGTGAGGGAAGGTAACAGCCGGTGGCTCGCGTCCCGGATTCGTCGACCTCTTCCGGTAGATCCCACGCTTCCTCCGTTTCGTCCGTTTTCCCCGTAGTTATCGCGAAGTCGGGTTCGGGCAGCGCGGGAGTCCGTACGGTGGGTCCACCGCTCCGTCTGGTGAAGGGGGGACAGGTGACGCAGCAGACGCGCCTGCCCGAGACCGACGACCTGTGGCGTCTCACTGTGGAGCACTCACCGGTCGGCATGGCTCTCGTGTCCCCGGGTGGTGACTTCCTCACCGCCAACGTCGCCCTGTGCGACATGCTCGGCTACGACGCCGACACGATGGCGACCCTGACCTTCCAGGACATCACCCACCCCGACGACCTCGCCAGCGACCTGCGGCTGGTCAACCAGGCCCTCGCGGGCAAGATCAGCTCCTACCGGATCACCAAGCGCTACCTCCGCGCCGACGGATCGGTCCTCATCGGCGACCTCTCGGTCGCCCTCCTGAGGGGGCCGGACGGTGCGCCGATCCACTTCATCTCCCAGATCGCCGACCTCACGGAGCGGCACGCCTTCGTCGAGCGCCTCGACGCGGCCGAGGCCGCCGTGGAGTCCGAGCAGCGCAAGGCCGAGGCGGTCTTCGACACGGTCGCCGTGGTGCTTCTCCTCCTCGACGCGGACGGCGCCTACCAGGGCTACAACTCCCGCCACCAGGACTTCATGGACCTCGCCTTCCCCGACGGCCACCTCGGGCGCGTGGGGCAGACCGGCTACCTCTTCGACGCCGAGCACGGTCGTCCGCTGACGGCCGAGGAGATGCCGACGACCCGGGCGGTGGCGGGGGAGGAGTTCGACGATTTCCGGCTGTGGGTCGGCGCGGACCCGGAGCGCCGTCGCGCGCTCTCGGTCTCGGCTCGCTCGATCCGCGACCGGTTCGGCACCCTCACCGGCGCCGCGCTGTCCTACCAGGACGTCACCGAGCTGATGCGCGCGATCAAGGTCAAGGATGAGTTCGTCTCCTCGGTCTCCCACGAGCTGCGCACCCCGCTGACCTCGGCGATGGCCTACCTCGAGCTGGTCGAGGACTCTGCCGACCTCCGGCCGGACTTGCAGCAGCAGGTCGCCGCGGCCCGGCGCAACATCCTGCGGCTCTCGCACCTGGTGGCCGACCTGCTCTTCTCCACGCGCGCGACGTCGGGGTCCACGATCATCGACCCCTATCGTCTCGACGTGGTCACCGTGATGTCCGAGGCGCTCGACTCGGCCGCCGTCGACGCGGCCGGCGCGGGAGTGACCCTTGAGGCAGACCTCCCCGACTCGCTGGTGGCGGTCGCCGACGGCATGCGGTTGCGCCAGGTCATCGACAACCTGGTGGCCAACGCCATCGCCTACACCCCGCGCGGGGGTCGGGTGGCGGTCACGCTGGGCGCCAGCGAGCGATACGTCGAGATCACCGTCGCCGACACCGGCGAGGGCATGGACGAGGAGGACCTGCGCGACGTGTTCGTGCGGTTCCACCGCGGCGAGAACGCCCGCCGGCGCCAGGTGCCGGGCACGGGTCTCGGCCTCACCATCGTGCGGACGATCGTCGAGGCCCACGGCGGCGAGGTGTCCGTCGACAGCACCCTGGGCGCCGGCACGACCGTCCGCGTCCAGCTGCCCCGCTGACGCATTGCCGTGGCGCCCGACCCCCGGCTCAGCGGTTCTCGGGACCACCCGTAGGGTGGTTGACCCGTGGAGCGCGCGTGGAGTGAGGTTGGAGATCGCCACGTCCGGTCCACATGTTGAACGTCACACCATCTCGATTTCGCGAGTGGTCTGGACAGTGTCAACATAGCCTTGACTGGCTTGTCTCGTTGGACAGCCGACAGACGCCGGATCGTGGGGATCCGGCGGAGCCACGCTCAGCAGGGGAGTCTTCATGCCGCAGTCCGAGAGCAACGGAGCCTCACGGCTCCGCGGGGTGCGTGAGCAGTGACCCTCCTGATCCAGGCGGCCGTCCGCGGACGGCGCACCGCGGTGCTCATGGCGTTCGACGCCTTGGCCCTCCTCGCGGCCTACCTCTTCGCCGTCGTCGTCAGGTACGACGTGCTCGGCAGCACCACGCTCCGCGACGGGGCCATGGTCGCCGCCATCGCCGTCCTCCTCCAGTGGGGTGTCGGGCTGCTCGGCCGGGTCTACCTCGGACGGGTCGGTGTGGCCACCAACGAGGAGACCATCCTGCTCGGTGCCGCCACCGCGGTCGCGGGCCTCGTCGTCTTCACCGCCAACGCCGTCGTCGACCCGCACTGGGTCGGCCGGAGCGTCCCCGTGACCGCCACCTGCCTGGGCTTCTTCATGATGCTCATCACCCGCGCGCTGTGGCGCCGCCTCACCATGCGCCTGGCGCCGGTCTCGTCGGTGTCCGGCCAGCGGGCGCTCATCATCGGCGCCGGGGCCAGCGGTGCGCGGCTGGTGCACTCGATGCGCTCGCGCCCGGAGTCCGGCTACGTCCCGCTCGGCTTCCTCGACGACGACCCGTGGATGCGCAAGCGCCGCCATTTCGGCGTGGCGGTCCTCGGCACGACCGCCGACCTCGAGCGCGTGGTCGCCTCGACCGGAGCCACCGTCGTCGTCGTCGCCATCCCCAGCGCCAGCAAGGGGATGATCAAGCCCCTCGTCGACCGTGCGGCGCAGCTCGGCATCACGATCCAGGTGCTGCCGCCATTCGCCGAGTCGTTCGCCGCGCATGCCGACGTCCGCGACGTCCGCGACGTCAACATGACCGACATCCTCGGCCGGGCGGCGGTCGAGACCGACCTCGAGGCGATCGCCGGCTACGTCACCGGCAAGCGCGTCCTGGTCACCGGGGCCGGCGGATCGATCGGCTCCGAGCTCTGCCGGCAGCTGCACCGCGCTGGTCCATCCGAGCTGATCCTGCTCGACCGCGACGAGTCGGCCCTGCACTCCGTCC
>CAZDAO010000354.1:0-2361 GCA_964503015.1 uncultured Nocardioides sp.
TGGCCCTCGCGGTCCCGCTCCTCCTGGCCGGGTGTTCCGACGAGGCTGAGCCCACGCCCAAGATGCCCGAGCCGTCGACGTCCTCCTCGACGCCCACGCCCACGGAGTCGGAGACGCCGGAGGCGGAGAGTCCGGAGGAGTTCATCCGGCGGTGGGTGGAGGCTGGCGACGAGATGCAGGTGACGGGTGAGACCGAGGAGTACTCGTCGATGTCTCCACAGTGCAAAGCGTGTCAAGGCTTCGTTGCTAGCGTCGAGGACGTCTTTTCCTCTGGAGGAAGCGCTGAGTTCGGCGGTACGCAGATCTCGAGCATCAAGAAGTACGCCGCAAAGCCGCCGACGTATGACGTGTCAGCGACACTTCCTCAGACTGTCATACGCCGAGGCAATGGAAAGACCGAACGGCTACCGGGCGGTGACACAAGGATCCGCGTCATCTTGAAGGCAAGCGATGAGGGGTGGCGCGTCACCTACTTTGGGATCCTCCAATGAAGCGCTTCTGCACCGGTCTGGGAGGAACGCTGCTGGTGGCCACCGCGATCGTCATTAGTGGTTCGCCTGCGACCTCTGCGTCGGGAACGGAGAATCCGTGCGTCAGCGTCGGATGGTGGCAGATACGCGCTGACTGTCCAATGACTTGGAACGACTACACCGCGTCAGCCGCCTCCGGCGACGGTCACACCTGGGTCGTTTCGATCCAGTGC
This sequence comes from uncultured Nocardioides sp., assembly GCA_964503015.1. Taxonomy (GTDB): domain Bacteria; phylum Actinomycetota; class Actinomycetes; order Propionibacteriales; family Nocardioidaceae; genus Nocardioides. The sequence continues at coordinate 704 of CAZDAO010000354.1, forward strand.
GCGAATGGTGGGATCTGTGCCGACCACGTGGAGTGCGTAGAGAACGGGCAGCCCGGATTCATGCACGACGTCTTCATGGACGGGACCGACGTCGGCGACGTGTGCGTGCCCGAGAACGAGGTCAACGAGACGAACATCGCGCAGCTCATCATCAGACAGTTCAAGAACATCAACTGGCCCGACTCGAACCTCGTGGTCCAACCGCCCAAGGGCAAGACCCTCGTCAACTTCGAGACGAACTTCTACACGCTCGACAAGACGCCCATCGACCAGTCGGTGACCGTCGCCAACCGTCAGGTGGTCATCCGCGCCATCCCGACGACGTACACGTTCCACTTCGGCGACGGAGCAGTCACGCAGACGGCGAGCCCCGGTCAGCCGCACCCGAACCTCGACGTCACCCACGTCTACGCGAGGGTCGGCAAGGTCGCGGTCAGGCTCGACACCACGTACAGCGGTGAGTACCGCATCGGCAACGGCGACTGGGTCGCCATCCCTGACACCCTCACCGTCGCAGGCGAGGAGCAGGACCTCGAGATCCTCGAAGCCCTGCCGCAGCTCGTCCTCGAGTAGTGCGGTCGTGGTGGCGTACATGTCGCGTCACAGCGACCACGCTCTGTGGGAGCGGGCGTGGGAGCGGGAGCGCGACGTCGGCGCAGGAGGGCCGACGGTGGAGCGACGGGCCGCTAGGTCGGGCCCAAGACTCCACTGACGCCCCGAGACACAGATGCGACGAGCAACCTTCGACCTAGCGCGCCGCGCGCTTCCCGCCGACGGGCCGGGGAGGCGAGTCGGGCGACGGCGGCTCAGCGGTGATCCCCAGGACCCGCATCAGCCGAGCCGCCAGCAGCAGGCCGACGAAGAGGCACGCGATCGCGCCGAGGCAGGCAAGGCCCATGAACAGCCAGGCTGAGCTGCCGGAGCCCCCGCGGGCCGCCGTACCGAAGTCGATGGCGGCGTAGACGAGGTAGCCCCAGGCGACGATGCAGACGGTGATCGCGGTGCCGAGGAGGAGCGCCGCCTTGTTCAGCTTCCGGGGTGCCGGAGCCGCTCGACGCGAGCCTGCTCTCTTCCCCGTGGACACGGGGACCATTGTGGCCGATGTGGCCTGAGTGGGGGACCCGAACCGGCCAACCCGAGCCCTCGACACGCCGCCCGGACGGAGGCGCAGGAGCCTCTGACCTGCGGCTTTACCGAGCACGAGAAAAACCTCCGACGAAGTCCGTCGTTCGCTTGTCAGACCTCGTGGTCGGGGCGTACGGTTACCACTACATCTAGTAGTTACACCGCTGTAGTTATCCACATCTGGTGCACAGGCCAGAGGGCGAAGCGCACAGCTACAGGCTAGTTGTCCACAGGAACATCCCCAGTCGACACCCCGTTATGAGGGTGTACGAAGCGCGCCCGAGAGGAGGACCGCCGTGCACTGTCCCTATTGCAAGAACGAGGACACCAAGGTCCTCGACTCCCGGGTCGCCGACGACGGCGGTTCGATCCGCCGCCGCCGCACCTGCAGCGCCTGCGACCGCCGGTTCACCACGGTCGAGAAGATGCAGCTCACGGTGCTCAAGCGCTCGGGCGCGACGGAGCCGTTCAACCGCGACAAGGCGATCGCCGGCGTCCGCAAGGCCTGCAAGGGTCGCCCGGTCACCGACTCG
>CAZDAO010000354.1:2371-4471 GCA_964503015.1 uncultured Nocardioides sp.
GCCCAGCTCGCCTGCCTCGGCCAGGAGGTCGAGGACGCGCTGCGCCTGAGCGGCCAGGCCGAGTTCGACGCGAACGACGTCGGGCTCGCGATCCTGGCGCCGCTGCGGGCGCTCGACGAGGTGGCGTACCTCCGGTTCGCCTCCGTCTACCGCGCGTTCGAGAGCGCGGACGATTTCGAGAACGAGATCGCGATGCTGCGCCTCGAGCGCCAGACAGCCCAATCGGGCTGACCCCAGACGGCCCGGCAGGTAGTGGGGAAGCTGCCTGCCGGGCTCACCAACCCCCGCGAGACGACTCGCGAAGCACGACCACCACCCATCACACGAGGGATCGAGGAACTCCATGACCGAGACGGTGAGCACCCGCAGGGGCGCCAAGGGCAAGGGCCTGAAGCTGGAGCGCGTCTTCAGCACCGAGGGCACGCACCCCTACGACGCCATCACGTGGGAGCGTCGTGACGTCGTCCAGCAGAACTGGAAGACCGGCGAGACCGTCTTCGAGCAGCGCGGCGTGGAGTTCCCCGACTTCTGGTCGGTCAACGCCTCCACCATCGTCACCACCAAGTACTTCCGCGGCGCCGTCGGCACCGACGCCCGCGAGTGGAGCCTCAAGCAGCTCATCGACCGGGTCGTGAAGACCTACACCAAGGCCGGCATCGACCACGGCTACTTCGCCACCGACGCCGACGCCGAGGTCTTCGAGCACGAGCTCACCTGGCTGCTGGTCAACCAGTACTTCTCCTTCAACAGCCCCGTCTGGTTCAACGTCGGCACCCCGTCGCCGCAGCAGGTCTCCGCCTGCTTCATCCTCAGCGTCGACGACTCGATGGACTCGATCCTCAACTGGTACAAGGAGGAGGGCTTCATCTTCAAGGGCGGCTCCGGTGCCGGCCTCAACCTCTCCCGCATCCGCTCCTCCAAGGAGCTGCTGAGCTCCGGCGGTACGGCGTCGGGTCCCGTCTCCTTCATGCGCGGCGCCGACGCGTCCGCGGGCACCATCAAGTCGGGCGGCGCGACGCGTCGTGCGGCCAAGATGGTCGTCCTCGACGTCGACCACCCCGACATCGAGGAGTTCGTGATGACGAAGGCGCGCGAGGAGGACAAGATCCGCGCGCTGCGCGACGCCGGCTTCGACATGGACCTCGGCGGTCGCGACATCACCTCGGTGCAGTACCAGAACGCCAACAACTCGGTGCGCGTCTCCGACGAGTTCATGCGCGCCGTGGAGGAGGGCAAGGAGTTCGGCCTGACCTCCCGTCTCGACGGCTCGGTCATCGAGTACGTCGACGCCCGCGAGCTGTTCACCAAGATGGCCCAGGCCGCGTGGGAGTGCGCCGACCCCGGCATCCAGTACGACGGCACGATCAACGACTGGCACACCAACCCCGAGACCGGCCGCATCACCGCGTCCAACCCGTGCTCGGAGTACATGTCGCTGGACAACAGCTCGTGCAACCTGGCCTCGATCAACCTGCTCAAGTTCTTGCGCGAGGACGACACCTTCGACGTGGAGACCTTCGAGAAGGTCACCGAGCTGATCTTCACCGCGATGGACATCTCCATCTGCTTCGCCGACTTCCCGACCGAGGCGATCGGCCAGACCACCCGTGACTACCGCCAGCTGGGCATCGGCTACGCCAACCTCGGCGCGCTGCTCATGGCCACCGGCCACGGCTACGACTCCGAGGGCGGCCGCGCGGTCGCCGGCGCGATCACCTCGCTGATGACCGGCGCCGCCTACAAGCGCTCCGCCGAGCTCGCCGAGGTCGTCGGCCCCTACAAGGGCTACGCCCGCAACGCCGACGCCCACAAGCGCGTCATGCGCAAGCACCAGGCGGCCAACGACGAGCTGCGCACCCTGGGCGCCATGGACTCCGGCATCCACAAGGCCGCGACCAAGGCCTGGGACGACGTCGTCAAGCTGGGGGAGAAGCACGGCTTCCGCAACGCCCAGGCCTCGCTGCTGGCCCCCACCGGGACCATCGGCTTCATGATGGACTGCGACACCACCGGCATCGAGCCCGACTTCTCGCTGGTGAAGTTCAAGAAGCTCGTCGGCGGCGGCTCGATGCAGATCGTCAACCAGACGATCCCGCGGGC
>CAZDAO010000355.1:0-4463 GCA_964503015.1 uncultured Nocardioides sp.
GGTGCGGCGCGGGGAGCCCGGGCCGCCGGTCGTGGTGCAGGCACCGCCGGGCAGTTCGCGGTCACCCAGGCGCGGCGGGCCACCCGCGCGGAGGGCGCGGGGGACTCCGGGCTCTCCCGCCTGATCGAGCTGCACGCCTTCAACGCGGCCGGCGACGCCGCCGTCGCGATCTCGCTGGCGGGCACCTTGTTCTTCCAGGTCCCGACCGGCGAGGCCCGGGGGCAGGTCGCGCTGTTCCTCGGCCTGACGATGCTGCCGTTCGCGATCGTCGCGCCGCTGATCGGACCGTTCCTCGACCGCTTCAGCCACGGCCGCCGGTGGGCCGTGGGGGCGACGATGGCGATCCGCGGCTTCCTGTGCTGGGTGCTCGCGACGGCCGTCGTGACCGAGTCCGCCTGGCTGTTCCCGGCTGCGCTGGGCGTCCTCGTGGCGTCGAAGGCCTACGGCGTGACGCGCGCCGCCGCCGTCCCCCGACTGCTGCCGCCCGACCTCACCCTCGTCAAGGCCAACGCACGCGTGTCCCTGGCCGGCGTGGTCGGCGCCGGGATCTCTGCGCCGCTGGCGGTGCTCGCCTCGACCTTCGGGCCGGAGTGGTCGCTGCGCTACGCGTTCGTGGTCTTCGTGCTGGCCACCATCTGGGCGATCCGGCTGCCCGAGAAGGTCGACGCGAGCCAGGGCGAGGGCGAGATGGTGCTCGCCGGGTCCACGGACCCCGCCGGGCCCGGGCGGCGCACCAAGACCCGGATCCCGGCCGCGGTCGCCTTCGCGCTGCGCGCCAACTGCGGTCCGCGCTGGCTCTCGGGCTTCCTGACGATGTTCATGGCGTTCCTGCTGCGGGAGAACCCGATCGGCGACTGGCGCCCGGAGGTCCTGCTCGGGCTGGTGATCGGCGCGGCCGGACTCGGCAACACCCTGGGCATCACCATCGGCTCGCTGCTCAAGCGGCTCAGCCCGTCGGTGACGGTCGTCCTCGCACTGCTCGCCGACGTCGCGGTCGCGACGGTGGCGGCCCTGTTCTACGGCCTGGTGTCGCTGGTGCTCCTCGGGCTCACGGCCGGGCTGGCCCAGGCCCTCGCGAAGCTCTCGCTCGACTCCACCATCCAGCGCGACATCCCCAGCCGCGTCCAGGCCAGCGCGTTCGCCCGGTCCGACACCACGCTGCAGCTGGCCTGGGTCATCGGCGGGTTCGTGGGCATCGCCATGCCGCTCATGCCCCAGCTCGGGCTGGGCATCGCGGCCGGCGTCCTCGGGGCGTGGGCGACGTTCGTGCTCGTCAGCCGACGGCCGCGCCCGCACGAGCGGGCCCGCGCCTGAGGGCTGTCAGAGGTCGAGCTCGTCGGCGAGCGCGCGGAGCACCTTCGCCGTGCCGCGCGCCGCAGCGCGCTCGGGGTGCCGGCCGCGACGGTAGGTCTCCTCGACGCCCTCGAGCATCTTGATGAGGTCCTCGACGATGGTCACCATCGCCTCCGGCTGCTTGCGCTGGGCGTTGCGCTGGTTGCGCGCCACCGAGGCCGGAGCGTCCACCACGCGCACCTGGAGGGCCTGGTCTCCACGCCGGCCCTGGGCGATGCCGAACTCGACCTTGGTGCCGGCCTTGAGCGTCGTGATGCCCTCCGGCAGCGCGTCGGAGTGGACGTAGACGTCCGGTCCGTCCTCCTGGGACAGGAAGCCGAAGCCCTTCTCCGCGTCGAACCACTTCACCTTGCCACTGGGCACAGGACTGCTCCGCTCACCTCAACTCAGCCGCCCGCGGATTCGCGGGCGCGGCACAGGATAGGCGGCTGGACCAGTCCACCACCAACGGGTTCCGCCCCACTGGCTAGGGTCTGGCCTTTGATCCGCCTGCGTGACTGCTGGGACCATGGGACACTCGTGGGTCCGCGGCAGCGGCGGCGGGACCTCATCCGATCGACGAAGTGGGTGGACACCGTGTGGGCAGGACGGGCCGGGCGGCTCCTCGGGAGCAGCGCGCTCGCGCTCGCGCTGGCCCTCACCGGCACCGGTGCTGCCCTCGGTGACGACGCCACTCCCACGCCGAGCCCCACCCCCGCGCTCACCCTCGTGACGCTGCAGGGCCCCGGCACCTCCGCGGGCACGCGTGATGCCGCCGACCTGCGCGCGCGCCAGGACGCCGTCCTTGCCGCGCTCGGCGCCGGTGAGCCGGTCTACCGCTGGACCACGGCGCTCAACGGGTTCGCCGCCCGGCTCACCGACGCGCAGCTCGCGGCCCTGGAGCTCCAGCCGGGGATCGCCGCGATCGAGGCCGACAGCGTCCGCCCGCTCGCCGGGCGTACGTCGCTCGCCGCCGTCCGTGCCGCCGTCGTCCCGCGACTCAAGGGTGGTGCCGGCGTCGTGATCGGCGTCGTCGACTCGGGGATCGCCCCGGAGTCCCCCGCCTTCGCCGACGTCCCGGGCCTGGGGGCCTCCCCCGAGCGCTTCGCCGGCACGTGCAGCGAGGGCGAGGACTGGAGCGCGGAGGACTGCACCCGCAAGCTCGTGGGAGCGCGGTGGTTCGTCGAGGGCTTCGGTCGCGAGGCGGTGCGGTCCTCGGAGTCCTTCTCCGCGCTGGACGACCTCGGCCACGGCACCCAGGTGGCCTCCGTCGCCGCCGGCAACGCCGGCGTCAGCGTCCGGGTCGAGGGCCGCGACGCCGGCCACTTCGGCGGGATGGCGCCGCAGGCCCGGATCGCCGCCTACAAGGCGTGCTGGGGCGCCCCGAACCCCTCGGACGACGGGTGCTCGACCGCCGACGTGGTGAGCGCGGTCGACGCGGCCGTCGCCGACCGGGTCGACGTCCTCAACCTCGCGCTCGCCGGCGGCGAGCGCATCGACACGCTCCAGCGGGCCCTGCTCGGCGCCGCCGAGGCCGACGTCGTCGTCATCGGCGCGGCGGGCAACTCCGCCCGCGCAGCCTTCGCCGCCCACGCCGGCCCGTGGGTCACCACGGTCGGCTCGGCGATCGGCGGGATGTCCCGCGGCCGGGTGAGCGTCCCGGGCGGGACCTCCTGGACGGGCGGCGGACGTCCGGTCGCGGTGCGCGGGCGCGCCGTGCTCGCCCAGGACGCGGCCGCGGCCGGCGTCTCGCGTCACGAGGCCGGCCAGTGCCGCCCGGGCGCCCTCGACCCCCGCCTGGTCGCGCAGCGGATCGTGGTGTGCCGTCGCGGCGGCATCGGCCGCATCGACAAGTCGGAGACCGTCGCCCAGGCCGGCGGGCGGGCGATGGTGCTGGTCAACCGCACCCCCGGTGCCGTGACCGCCGACTTCCACGCCGTGCCGACCGTCCACCTGTCCGCCGTAGCCGGCCGCCGGCTCAGCCGCTGGGTCGCCCGCCATCCCGGTGGCCGCCTGCGGATGTCCCGGGTGCCCGGCGCCCCGGGCGAGCGACGTACGCCGCCGTGGAGCGCCTCCGGCGACCCGCGCGGGGCGACCCTCAAGCCGGACGCGGTCGCCGACGGCGATGCGGTGCTCGGCGCGCTGCCGGAGTCCAGCGGGCGCAGCTGGGGTGTCTTCAGCGGCAGCTCGGCGGCCGCCGCGCACGCCAGCGGGCTCGCCGCCCTGCTGCGCGCGGAGCACCCCGGCTGGTCGGCCGCGACGATCCGCTCGATGGTCGTCACCTCGGCGCGCCCGGTCCCCGGCGCCTCGGTCCTCTCCCAGGGTTCCGGCGTGCTGCCGAGCCGCGCACCGCAGGCCCACCTGGCCTTCGAGGTCGACGGCCACGCGTGGCGCCGGGCCCTGCGCAACAACCGCCTGGCCGACCTCAACACCACCTCCGTCCTGCTGCCGGTCGGCCGGTCGACCGCGGTCCGCCGGGTGACCAACGTGGGCAACCGCCCGGAGTACTTCTCGGTGACCGCTCGCGGCTTCACGTCCCACCGGGTGCGGGTCCAGCCACTCGCCGTACGCCTGGCACCCGGCGAGTCGGCCGACTTCACCATCACGGTCTCCGGTCCGAGCACCCCCGGTGGCCTCGACGACGGGGTGCTGGTGTGGCTCGGCGCCCGCGGCGGCGTCACCCGCGTGCCGGTCGCGCTCACCCGCTGACACCACGACGGGCCGCCGCCCCGGAAGGGACGACGGCCCGTGCGGCGAGGCCCGGGGATCAGTCGCCGAGCACCCGGTCGTGGCGCAGCGAGCTCGCCTTCGTCTCGTGGGCGAAGAGCACCGCGACGACGGTGATCACCGAGGCGATCGTCATGTAGATGGCCACCTTCGGGACGTTGGTGACCCCGGCGGACGCGTCACCCAGCAGCTCGATCGCGATGATCGGGGCGAGCGCGCCGGCGAAGATGGAGGCCAGCTGGTAGCCCACCGAGGCGCCGGTGTAGCGGACCGAGGTGCCGAACAGCTCGGAGAAGAACGCCGCCTGCGGGGAGTACATCAACGCGTGCAGGACCAGGCCGACGACGATCGCGAGGATGATCTTGCCCTCGGAGCGCGAGGCGACGAGGTCGAAGAACACCCAC
>CAZDAO010000356.1:0-4460 GCA_964503015.1 uncultured Nocardioides sp.
TGGCCGGGAGGGTGTCGCCGACCGGGCCGCTGGCCAGCAGCAGCTCACCCTCGGGCAGCTCGACCGGTGTCGTGCCGCAGTTGAGCACGACCGTCAGCGGACCGCGGCGGAAGGCCAGCACGTCGTCGTCGGAGTCGAGCACGTCGACCTTGTCGCCCGCGGTCCAGGCGAAGTCGCGGCGGATCCGCAGCGCGTCGCGGTAGAACGCGAGCGTGGAGCCGGGGTCCGCGGCCTGGGCCTCGACGGTCAGGCCGGCCCAGTCGTCCGGCTGCGGGATCCACGGCTGCGTGTCGCCGGGCCCGAAGCCGTACGGCGCCTGCGTGCCGCTCCACGGGATCGGCACCCGGCAGCCGTCGCGGCCGACCTCCCCGGTGCGCAGGAAGGACGGGTCCTGCCGGTGCTCGGGGGCGACGTCGACCTGCTCCAGGCCGAGCTCCTCGCCCTGGTAGAGGTAGCTCGAGCCCGGCAGCGCGAGCATGGTGAGCGTGGCCGCGCGGGCGCGGGCCAGCCCAAGGGCGCCGCCGCCGTAGCGCGTGGTGTGGCGTACGACGTCGTGGTTGCTGAGCACCCAGGTGGGCGAGGCGCCGACCGGCTCCACCGCGGCGAGCGTGCTGGTGATGACGTCCGCGAACGCCTCGGCCGACCAGTCGGCGAGCAGCCAGGCGAAGTTGAACGCCTGGTCGAGCTCGTCGGGACGCACGAAGGCCGCCATCGACTCCGGCGTCTGCGTCCACGCCTCGGCGACGGCCATCTTGTCCGGGCCGGCCTCGTCGAGGAGCCGGTGCCAGGACCGGTAGACGTCGTGGACCTCGGGCTGGTCCCACATCGGCTCGTCCTTGAGGTCGAGGGAGACCATCGAGTGGTCGGTGTTGACCTGCCCCGAGCTCGGTCGCTCGTCCTCGCCGACCTCTTGGTCGCGCAACGTCTCGACCTTGAACAGCCCGTGGGCCACGTCGATGCGGAAGCCGTCGACGCCGCGGTCGAGCCAGAAGCGGAGCACGTCCTCGAACATCGCCGGGACCTCGGGGTTGCGCCAGTTGAGGTCGGGCTGGGTGGAGTCGAAGAGGTGGAGGTACCACTGGCCGTCGTCGACCTGCGTCCAGGCCGGGCCGCCGAAGACCGAGCCCCAGTTGTTGGGCAGCTCGCCCTCGGGGGCGTCGCGGAAGAGGTAGCGGGCGCGCTCCGGGCTGCCCTTGCCCGCGGCCAGCGCGGCCTGGAACCACTCGTGCTCGCTGGAGGTGTGGTTGGGGACGATGTCCACCACGACGCGCAGGCCCAGCTCGTGGGCGCGCGCGATCAGCTCGTCGGCGTCGGAGAGCCGACCGAAGAGCGGGTCGACGTCGCGGTAGTCGGCGACGTCGTAGCCGTGGTCGTGCTGCGGCGAGGTGTAGAACGGCGTGATCCAGAGCGCGTCGACGCCCAGCTCGGCGAGGTGCGGGAGCCGCGAGGTGATGCCGGGGAGGTCGCCGATGCCGTCACCGTCGCTGTCGGCGAAGCTGCGGACGTAGACCTGGTAGACGACGGAGTTGCGCCACCACTGCGTCGTTGGATCGTTCAAATCAGCCATGGGGCCCATCCTCTCAACACCCCGGCCCCCGGGGTCAACCCGGGACCCGGCCACCGAACTGCGCGGGGTCGACGGCGATCCACACGTGCTCGGCGGTCGCGACCACGCGGCCGTCGGCGTCGTAGAGCGTGGCGGCGGTGAAGGTCTTGCGTCCGTCCTGGCCGCGACCCTCGCCCACCACGACGTGCTCCTCGCCGATCACCGGCAGGGCGTCGACCCGCGCCGTCATCCGGCCCAGCACCATGAGGCGCTCGGTGAGGTCGCCGGCCCAGCCGCCGATGCAGTCCAGGGCCGCCCAGGTCGAGGCCAGCGAGGCGCGCGCGTGCTCGTCGACGTACGCGTGCCAGTCCTCGTGGAGGCTCGGGTGGGGCGTCCAGGCCGCGGCGACGAGGTCGCCGTCGGGGCCCTCGCCGACCTTGCCCGGGAAGATCCGCAGCCCGTCGCCCTCCTCGCGGCCGGTGCCGCAGGCGAAGCAGGTCGGGAAGGGGTGGAAGTCGTGTCCTGGGTACGACGTCGCGGCGGCGGCCGCGGTGGTAGGGGCGACCGGGTCCACCTCGCGCAGGTCGTGGTCGGCGCGGCGGGCGGTGGCGACCACCGCCCCGTCGCGGCTCGCGGTGAGCAGGCCGTCCTCGTCAGCGACCTGCAGCACCGTGTCGAGCGGGGGCGGCTGCCGCAGCGACACCTCGATCGTGGGCCAGCTGTCGCAACGGTCGGCGGGCGAGTCGGCGTCGTCGAGGGCCGCCAGCGCGCCTGCGGTCCAGCCGCCGTTGCCGGAGTCGGGTGGGCCGCAGAAGCGCTGCGGCACGATGAGTTCGCTCACCGGCCTCACTGTGCCACGGGCGACCGACCTCGGCGGTTGGCGGATGGGACACAATGTCCCCCGTGAGCGACCTGATCGACACCACAGAGATGTACCTCCGCACGATCTACGAGCTCGTTGAGGAGGGCATCGTCCCGCTGCGCGCGCGCATCGCCGAGCGCCTCCACCAGTCGGGCCCCACCGTCTCGCAGACGGTGGCGCGGATGGAGCGCGACGGCCTGCTCACCGTGCAGGGCGACCGCCACCTCGAGCTCACTGAGGAGGGGCAGGTCCTCGCCACCCGGGTGATGCGCAAGCACCGGCTCGCCGAGCGGCTGCTGACCGACGTGATCGGCCTGGACTGGGAGCTGGTCCACGCCGAGGCCTGCCGCTGGGAGCACGTCATGTCCGAGACCGTCGAGCGGCGGCTCCTCGAGCTGCTCGACCACCCGACCGAGTCGCCGTACGGCAACCCGATCCCGGGCCTTGACGAGCTCGGCGACCGGCGCTCGGAGGACTTCATGGACAACGTCGAGCCGCTGTCGGCCGCGGCGTCGGCCGAGAACGCCCGCGTCCACGTCAAGCGCATCTCCGAGGAGATGCAGAAGGACGAGGACCTGATGGGCCTGCTGCGCCGCGTCGGCGCGCTCCCCGGCAAGACGGTCACCATCGCCCGCACCGACGAGGGCATCCTGATCGGCTCCGGCGGCGAGACCGCCGAGCTCGTCGTCGAGGCGGCCGAGCACATCTTCGTGCGGCGCTGAGCCGTTCAGTGATCCCCGGCCGACCGGGGATCACTGAACATGTCGGCCCGTGCATGGCCTGACAAGTTCAGCGAACGCCTGACAAGTTCCGCCAGGAACTCGCTGCAGCCGACCTCGAGCTTGTACGTCGCCAGCGGGTCGCCGCGGGTCTCACCACGGTTCACGATGACGATCGGCGTGCCGTGCTGGGCCGCCCGCTTGACGAAGCGCAGGCCACTCATCACCGTCAGGGACGAGCCGGCGACCAGCAGCGCGCCGTCGCGACCCAGCGCCTCGACCGCCGCGTAGCACCGGGCGACCCGGTCGGGCGGGACGTTCTCGCCGAAGAACACCACGTGCGGCTTGAGCGGGCCCCCGCACCCGCACGTCGGGACGACGAAGTCGTCGGTGTCGTCGAGGTCCACGTCGCCGTCGGGGCGCGACGCCACCCAGCCGTGCCGCTCGAGCCACTGCGGGTTGAGCTCGTCGAGGACGCGCTCGAGGTCGGCGCGCGACGACGTCTCCCGGCAGTCCAGGCAGATCACGTCGGCGACGCGGCCGTGGAGCGCGACGAGGCGGCGGGAACCGGCGGCCTCGTGCAGGCCGTCGACGTTCTGCGTGATCAGCAGCAGCGGGTCGAGCGCGGCGAGCGCCCGGTGGCCGTCGTTGGGGAGTGCCCGCCCCATCCGCTGCCACCCGAGGTGGGACCGCGCCCAGTAGCGCTGCTGCGCCTCGGCGCTGCCGACGAACTCCTGGTAGGTCATCGGCGTCCGGCTCGGCGAGCCCGGGCCGCGGTAGTCGGGGATGCCGGAGTCGGTGGAGAGCCCGGCGCCGGTGAGCACCACCAGCGGCCGTGAGGCCAGCAGGTCGAGGGCCTCGGCCCGCTCCGTCGAGGTCAGGGTCACGTGCCGTACCGGAGCTGTGCGCGGGCCCTGGCCTTCGCCGCCTCGACCTCGCGGTTCTTCGGGGGAGCGGTGGTCACGAGGTCCTGCAGCAGGTGCTCGGTGATGTGGGCGATCTCCTTCACGGCCGCGTAGAACACCTCCTCGTTGGCCTGCGACGGCTTGGTCGTCCCGGCCACCTTGCGGACGTACTGCAGGGCGGCGGCGGTGACCTCGTCACTCGTGGCCGGCGGCTCGAAGTTGTTGAGCGGGCGGATGGTGCGGCACATGGGACGAGCGTACGCCGCCTCGCCCCGGTGGTTGAGGTGCGAGGAGCGCCTCCGTCCCTCGCTGATTGAGGTGCGAGGAGCGCCTCCGTTCCTCGGTGGTTGAGGTGCGAGGAGCGCCTCCGTCTCTCGGTGGTTGAGGTGCGAGGAGCGCCAGCGACGAGCCTCGAAACCATCGTCGGG
>CAZDAO010000357.1:0-4456 GCA_964503015.1 uncultured Nocardioides sp.
TCAACGTGCTCGACATGCCCGAGCTGCCCGACTCGGCCAACGACCCCAACCTGCAGGGCGGCTACCCGCTGAGCGAGATGCTCTCCCTCGACAACGGCGAGCGCGCGCTCGCGCTCACCTCCCTGTCCTCCGACGGGCCCGGTCTGGCGCTGGGCACCCGGCAGGGCGTCGTCAAGCGCGTCAACCCCGAGGTGCTCAACCGCGACGAGTGGGAGGTCATCGGCCTCAAGGACGGCGACGAGGTCATCGGCGCGGTCGAGCTGCGGACAGGGGACGAGGAGCTCTGCTTCATCTCCACCGACGCCCAGCTGCTGCACTTCCCGGCCTCCGGCGTCCGTCCGCAGGGCCGCTCCGGTGGCGGCATGGCCGGCATCAAGCTCGGCGCGGGCCAGCACGTCGCGTTCTTCGGCGCGTTCGAGATGGCCGACGCCGTCGTGGTCACCGCCTCCGGCTCCTCGACCGCGCTGCCCGGCACGGAGGCCGGCGCCGTCAAGGTCACGCCGTTCGCCGAGTACCCCGCCAAGGGCCGCGCGACCGGCGGCGTGCGCTGCCACCGGTTCCTCAAGGGCGAGGACACCCTCGTCACCGCCTGGGCCGGGCCCGGTCCCGCGCGCGCCGCCGCGTCCAGCGGCGCCCCGATCGACCTGCCCGAGGCCACCGGCAGGCGTGACGGGTCCGGCGTACCCGCCCCCCAGCCCATCGCTGCCGTCGCCTCCCCCGTCGTCGCACAGGTCTCCGGTCCGGGCGCCGACGCTGATGCGGGTCCCGCGCCCGCCCCTGTGGAAGGCTGACGCCATGTCCCCTCGCCCGCCGCTCCGCGCCCGGACGCACCGTCGTCTGGCCGCCACCGCCTCGGTCCTGCTCGCCCTCCCCGCGCTCGCCGCCTGCTCGGGCGACCCCAGCGACGCGGCCGAGGACGGCAAGTCCGCCGAGGACGTCCTGGGCGAGGCCGCCGCCATGCTCACCGAGACCAGCGGCGTCGAGCTCACCCTCTCCACCGGCAAGCTGCCCGAGGGGGTCTCCGGCATCACCAAGGCGGAGGGCACCGTCACCCAGGCCCCTGCGTTCGACGGCTCGATCACCGTCGTGTTCGCCGGGCAGACCGCGGAGGTCCCGGTCATCGCGGTCGACGACAAGGTCTATGCCCAGCTGCCGTTCACGATGGGCGCGTGGGACACGGTCAACCCCAAGGAGTACGGCGCGCCCGACCCCTCGCAGCTCGTCGGCGAGGACGGCTTCGCGGGTCTGCTCGAGCTGACCGACTCCCCGGAGGTGGGCGAGAGCGTCCGCGGCGGCGACAACAACGCCGAGGTCCTCACGACCTACTCCGGGACCGTGCCGGGGGACGCGATGGACGCCGTCATCCCCTCCTCGTCCGGTGACGCCTTCGACGTCGAGTGGCAGGTCAACGACGACGGTGAGCTGCGCAAGGCGACCCTGACCGGCGTCTTCTACCCCCGCACCGACCCGATGACCTACACCGTCGAGTTCGACGGCTACGGCACCGAGAAGGAGATCACCGCGCCGTGAGCGCCGACCCGGCCGCGACCGGGGAGGTCTCGCGCACCTCGCGGATCCTCCTGTCGATCGCGGCGGTCGCCGTCGCGTTCGCGGCCGCCGACACCTACGTCGTCGTGCTCGCGCTGCCCGACATGATGACCGGCGTCGGCGTCCCGATCGACCAGCTGCAGCGAGCGGCTCCGATCGTCAGCGGCTTCCTCCTCGGCTACGTCGCGATGCTGCCCCTGATCGGCCGCATCGCCGACCTGCGGGGCCGGGTGCCCGTGCTGGTGATGGCCCTGGTGCTCTTCGCCGTCGGCTCGCTGGTCACCACGCTGGCCTACGACATGCCCAGCATCGTGGCGGGGCGGTTCCTCCAGGGCGTCGGCGGTGGCGGCCTGGTGCCCGCCACGCTCGCCCTCGTCGCCGACCTCTACCCCGTCGAGCGCCGCGGCATCCCGCTCGGGGTGGTCTCGGCCGTGCAGGAGATCGGCTCGGTCGTGGGTCCGCTGTTCGGAGCTGCGGTCCTCGCGGTCGCGGACTGGCGGGCGATCTTCGCGATCAACCTCGCTGTCGGCCTGGTGCTCGCGGCGGCAGTGCGGGCCCTCTCCCCCGCCGCCTCCTCGGTGGTCGAGGTGCGAGCCGCCTCCTCGGTGGTCGAGGTGCGAGCGAAGCGAGCCGCGAGACCACTCCCCGACGTCGTGGGGCTGCTGCTCCTGCTGGCCACCCTCGCCAGCGGGCTGGTGGTCTTCCTGCGGCCGACGGCGCTGATGCGCGACCTGACCTGGGGTCGGCTCTTCATCCCCTACGCCGGCGACGGCCGCTGGCTCACCCCGATCGGCGCGATCACCGTCGGGTCGCTCGCCCTGCTGCTCGCCTGGTGCTGGTTCGCCCGCCGCCCGCTGCTCGACCTCCGCGGCTGGACGCGCGTGCTGCAGGAGGCCGACCTCGCGGGCGCCCTGCTGCTGGCGCTGGCCCTTGGCGGGGTGATCCTCGCCTTCGCGACCGCCGACCCCAAGGTCGAGGTCTTCTCGCCGCGCGGGCGCTGGTACCTCCTCGGCGCCGTGGTGGCCGCGGTCGCCTTCGCGTGGCACGTACGCCGGACCGCCAACCCCCTCGTGCCACGCGGCGCCCTGCGTCGTACGCCGGCGTGGGGGGCGTTGCTGGTCAGCTTCTTCGTCGGCGCGGCGCTGATCGCCGCGCTGATCGACATCCCGCTCTTCGCCCGCACCACCGTCTACCCCGACGACCAGCTCCCCGCGGCGCTCGTGCTGGTCCGCTTCCTCGTCGCGCTGCCGGTCGGCGCCGTCGTCGGGGGCTACCTCATCCGCTCGCTGTCCCCCGGCGTGGTCACCGCGGTCGGGATGGCGATGGCGGCGGCCGGCTTCGTGCTGATGACGCGCTGGGGCCTGACCACGATCGAGGAGCCGATCGCCAACCTGGCGCTCATCACCGGAGGTCTCGGCTTCGGCCTCGCGCTCGCGCCCGTCAACGCCGCGCTGCTGGCCTTCACCGACGACGACGTGCACGGCGTGGCGAGCGCCTTCGTCGTGGTCGCGCGGATGGTCGGCATGCTGATCGGCATCTCCGCCCTCACCACGATCGGGTTGCGCCGCTACTACTCCGAGCAGCTGGCCATCCCGCCGGTGCAGGAGGTCTGCGACGGGAAGAGCAGGTGCCAGGCGTTCTCCGACCTGTTGCGGGTCGCGGGCATCGCCCAGGAGCACGCGGTGTTCTGGGGCGCGGCCGGCTGCGCGGTCGTGGCGGGCGTGCTGGCGCTCGTGGTGTTCCGCGACGTACGCCCGACGCGGCTGACGGCACGAGACGTCTTCTCGGGCCACGCCTGAGGTTCGCTAACCTGCGGTCTCGTGGACGACTTCTCCGACCTGATGCAGGCCAACCGCGACTTCGCGGACTCCTTCGACCTCGGCGGCTTCGACGGCAAGGCCCATGCCGGGATCGCGCTGGTCACGTGCATGGACTCGCGCATCGACCCGCTGCGGATGCTCGGGCTCAAGCACGGCGACGCCAAGATCTTCCGCAACCCGGGAGGCCGGGTGACGCCGCAGGCGCTCGAGGCGCTCGTCCTCGGTGTGCACCTGCTCAACGTCTCGCGGATCCTCGTGGTGCCGCACACCCGTTGCGCGATGGCCTCGGCCTCCGAGCAGGAGCTGCGCGTGAAGGTCGGCGAGTCCGCCGGCACCGACGCCAGCTGGCAGTCCTTCGGCGTCGTCACCGACCAGCTCGACCAGTTGCGCCAGGACGTCGCCAAGGTGCGCACCCACCCGCTCATCCTCGAGCGCGCCGCGGTGGGCGGGTTCCTCTACGACGTCGACACCGGGCTGCTCACCCAGCACGCCTGAGGGGCCTGCCTGTTCACCATGGGATGTCGGTGAACCCGCACTTCCCGGGGTCAATTGACCGTGGGAAGTGTCGCGTTTCCCGACATACCGTGGTGAAGCGTCATCGCGGCGCGCTTAGCCGACGCGTCAGGCGTCGAGCGTCTCGACGTCGACCTCATATGCGCCCTGGACGATGAAGTCCTTGCGGGGGGCGACGTCGGAGCCCATGAGCAGCTCGAAGACCTGGCTGGCCTCGTCGACGTCGTCGATCGTCAGCTTGCGCAGCGTCCGGTGGCGCGGGTCCATCGTGGTCTCGGCCAGCTGGTCGGCGTCCATCTCCCCCAGCCCCTTGTAGCGCTGCATCGGCTGTTTGATGGTGCGGCCCTTGCGCTGCAGCTCCCCGACCGTCCGCCGCATCTCCGGCTCGGTGTAGGTGTAGATGTACTCGCGCCCGGCCTTGCCCCGGCCCGCGGACACCTCGATCCGGTGCAGCGGCGGCATCGCGGCGTAGACGCGGCCGGCCTCGACGAGCGGACGCATGTAGCGGAAGAACAGGGTCAGCAGCAGGGTGCGGATGTGGGCACCGTCGACGTCGGCGTCGGTCATGATGATGA